>JAYUWT010000545.1:0-2800 GCA_043753405.1 Saprospiraceae bacterium
CTATTTCTTGACTCCCAGAGTGATATAGATAGCTTCCCACTCAAATACCCCGGTTGTACTACGATCGAAGGGGATCTTGCCATCCGTGATTTTAACCGATACCTCATCACAAATGTCCACGGTTTGTCCCAACTAACCACCATCAAAGGGGCTTTGGTTATTTGGGGAAATGATGCTTTGCGATCATTAGATGGATTGGAAAACCTTGACTCCATTTATGGGGGTTTAGGAATCGCTGGAAACAAATTAATAAATTCCATCTCTCCACTTCGGAATCTTGTTTATATCGGCGAAAATTTCAATATAAATGATTGTCCCTCATTATCCGCCTTAGACACCTTCTTCAATCCTGAAATCCTGGATGGTATTAACATCTCTAATTGCCCTAAGCTGACAGATCTCGCAGCTTTAAGCAATTACAGTAAGTTCAACAAATACTTTCAGCTATATAATTGCCCGCGAATCAAAACACTCGAAAGCTTACAGCATTTGGATACCATTGGCGACTATATGGAAATTGGTCGTATGGACTCTCTGATTAGCCTTTCCTTTCTTTCGAATCTGAAAAGTGTAGGGCAAGAATTATTTATTCAATATTGTCCGCAATTGCAAGACCTGACAGGCCTTGAAAACCTGAGCGTTGTAAAAAATGAATTGACCATCAGCAACAATGATCGGTTAATCTCCATAGATGCCCTGGGAAATATAGATACAGATTCACTTAATTATCTGCAAATTTATAGCAACCCGCTATTATCTATATGCCATCTTCAGAACTTTTGTAGCACTTTGGTTAGGCTTGGTCAGGCAGTCCAAATCAATAAAAATGGCCCCGGCTGCCAGACGTATCTTGATCTGCTAAAGGGTTGCGACCTAACCGGAAATTGTTATACCGACCTCAAATTTGAAACACAGGCTGAAATTGATTCCTTCTCTGTGTGGTTTGCCGATTGCCATATAGTCCCTGGTTTTCTGAGCATAAGATCTAATGGCTCTGAAACAATTACCAATCTCGATGGTTTGAGTCAAATCAACGTTGTGGATGGAGATATTCGCATCAGTAATAATCCATTCCTTGAAAATATCAATGGCCTGAGTCAAATCCATACCATAGGAGGATCTATCGACCTTGTACAAAATAACATACTTGAATCCCTTCTTCCTTTGTCAAATCTGACTTCTATCGGTATAAGTATTAGTATACAGAATAATGATCGGCTTAATTCCCTTCAAGGACTTCACAGGATAAAGGAAATAGACGGAAGTTTGACTATCACCGGCAATAAGTTGTTGATCAACCTGTCAGGTCTGGATTCACTCCATCAATTAGGTGGTGGCTTATACATCCATAGTAGTCCAGTGATGACCCTTCAGGGAATTAATCAACTTGATTCCATTGGAAGTAATATACATTTGGAATCCACTAACCTTAAAACGCTTGAGGGCCTTGAAAATATCCGGCATGTCCAATCTATCCGTGTTGAGAAGAATAAGGAAATTCTTTCCCTTGAAGGCCTGGCAGGAATCACTATGACTTCCGGCGCAATAGCTATCCGTGAAAATGAAAGACTGGAAACCCTTTCCGGACTACACGGTCTCAAGCACATCGGAGGACAACTTTCAGTGTACAATAATAATTCATTGATCAACATGACTGGACTTAGCAACCTAGTTACAATAGGCATCAGTCTTACGATCAACGATAATGACAACCTTGTTTCCCTTACCGGCCTTGAGTCCCTCACCCGCATAGGCTATTCTTTTATAGTAGGCGGTAATCCCAAACTTGAAGATGTAGGCAACCTAAATAATTTGACATTTGTAGGAGATGACTTTAGGCTCACCAATAATGCTGCATTTACCACACTGGACCATTTGACCGCACTGGATACCATCAAGGGAGATTTGCGGATTGAAAAGACACTTTTGACATCAACCAGAGGCCTGGACAATTTGAGATACATTGGAAATGAATTAGCAATTTCATCAAATGATTACTTAAAAAATCTGGATGGCCTTGAAAATCTGGAGGCAACCGGGGACATCTACATCATTGAATCTGATTCGCTCCAACACATTGATGCATTGGTTGGTTTGAAAAGAATTAATGGAAGTTTCAACATTAGACAGAATAAACAACTCACACACCTGCCAAATCTCTTTTTATTAGATACCATTGGAAATGGATTGAGTATCAATGACAATCCTAAAATTTCAAGTTTAAGTGGATTGGATAGCATTCGCCATATCGGACGGTACATTTCCTTAGGAGACTGTCGGTTCACCAATCTTAATGGCTTGCACAACCTTCAAAGTTTCGGTGGAAACCTGATTATATATAGTAACCCACTTTTGGAAAATTTGGATGCGCTCACAGGATGTACATCTATGAACGGATGGATTCGTATTGACAATAATGCTACACTTTCAAGCATTGAAGGTCTCAGCCAAATTGATCCGACGAGCCTTAAACCATACTTTGATGACCCTCTAATTCAACTTTCCCGCAACCCTGCGCTTTCTGATTGTGCGATCTATCCGATATGTGAAGCGCTAAAGATTCCCGAAACAAATGTGTTGTTTGAAGATAATGGTGAATTCTGCAATGCAAGACTGGACATCACCCTACGATGTGAGTTTACAGAATCCTGTGATCTTGATACTATCATCTTTACATCTCAGTCCTCCATTGACAGTTTCCCGATCCTGTTCAATCATTGTAGCCAAATAAAAGGAGACCTTCAAATTGAAGAAAGTATTCCTGGCGACATTCTAAACCTTGACAGTTTGATCTATCTCC
>JAYUWT010000546.1:0-7088 GCA_043753405.1 Saprospiraceae bacterium
AACTTTTTTGTTAATATTTTATTGAATTTCCACTCATCTTTGAGGTAAATAACAGAGCAAGACATGCCAATTCATTTTGACCTATTGCCTTATGCAAAGGGATTAAAAGTAATTCAAAGGCCTAAAGGCCCTTGTTTCCTGGATCTAACACGTAAAGTTTATCTTTCAGTGACCCCGGAAGAAAGCGTTCGGCAGAGTTTGATTATTAAATTGAATAAGGAATACAACATTCCCATAGGGCTCATGAGGACCGAGTTTGAAATAAAAAAGAACGGGCTTAAAAAGCGGACCGATCTTATAATATTTAATAACAACGGTATTCCACAGATGATCATCGAAACCAAGGCACCCTTCGTTCCTCTGGCTCAAAATACAATGGATCAGGTAGCTTTCTATAATAATGTTATTTTCGCACCCTGGTTATTGATTTCCAATGGGATAATGGCCATGATCTACATGATCAATTTCGAAACAAAACAAACCGTCGAAGTATTAGAATTTCCTTTACTTAAACTGCGCTAAATGCTTGAATTTCATTCGGATATAAAAACTTACTTCAACATTCAATACTTAACAGCGAGGGATCATATCATACCATATCTTTCTAAATATATGGATCTAAAATCCCCTCTCAGAGTATTGGAAGTGGGATGCGGTGAAGCAGGTGTTTTAAAAGCATTTACTGAATCAGGACATAAAGCTACAGGTATTGAACTTGAACAAAAACGTGTGGAAACAGCCAGATCATTTTTTGAAGAGGAATTGAAATCCGGTAAGATCGAATTTATTGTCAGAAACATTTACGACATTGATCCGGGAAAAGACCAACTCGAGCCCTTTGATATTATAATACTAAAGGATGTAATAGAGCATATTCCGGATCAGGAACGCATCATTCCTGAACTTAAGAAGTTATCTAAACCAAACGGCATCCTATTTTTTGCGTTTCCGCCATGGTACATGCCATTCGGCGGACATCAGCAGATCGTAAAAAGTAAAGTATTGTCCAAACTGCCCTGGATCCATTTGCTTCCAAAATACCTTTACAGGAACATTCTAAAATTTGCAGGTGAACCTTCTTCTACCATTAAAGAACTCATGGAACTGGATGATACAGGTATAAGTATAGAACGATTCAAACGCATTGCCCAACAATATTATACGATATTGGACATGACTTTGTTTTTAATAAACCCGATCTATGAATATAAATTCAAATTGAGGAATAGAAAAGTTTTAAGTGGACTTGACAAGATCCCATTTATCCGGAATTTTTATACCACAGCGGTCTATTTTATTCTAAAAAACGATCATTAAAACAACTTATTGGCATTGATTGATGTTTTCCTATCTTTGCAAAAATTATTAACTATGGCTATAATTATCACTGATGAATGTATTAATTGCGGCGCCTGTGAACCGGAGTGCCCCAATAATGCGATCTATGAAGGTGGTATAGAATGGGCCATTAAAGATGGTACAGGTGTCGTAGGAGAATATATGTTGGAAGACGGCTCCATAGTTAAATACGATAAATTGCAAGCCCCCGTTATGGATGATTTTTATTACATCGTTCCTGATAAATGCACTGAATGTGTTGGTTTTCACGAAGAACCTCAGTGTGCAGCAGTCTGCCCCGTAGATTGTTGTGTACCGGATCCCGACAGAAGGGAAAGCAATGAGATCTTACTGGCGAGGAAGGAGAAACTTCACGTGTAAAGAATGTTGAATGCTGAATGTTGAATGTTGAATAATGTACGCGTTAGTATATAACGTTAAACATTTTAATCTTCGCCACAGTTCGCTGTTCGCTTCTCGCCGTTTGCCATTATCAGTTCGCTTCACTTTGGTCTTTAGCCTTTAGTCTTTGGGTTTGCACGTTCATGCGTAGGCGCTTTATTGTATTTGCTAATTACTGTAAGAAGAAGATTCAATATCATTATTCATTATTAAATATTTGCCCTCTACACCATTCGCACCCCGTTTAACACTCAACATTTAACATCTCTTCGAATTGAGTAGGATCTTATTATTCATTATTCATTATTCATTATTTACACTACTCACTATTCCAAGTCTTTCCATTATAAAACACCGTTCCTTTAAAAATTCCAACAAGCTGGTTCTCCTGATCGTGAGCCAGGACTTCGAAATGGCCAAGTTTGCCGGATATGTTTTTCGTGATGGAAGTTACAACTACAGTATCATCAATCTTAAGTGGTTTTAGATGCGAGATGGAAGTGTCAATAGAAACTGCTTGCCTGCCATAGGCATTGGATGCAAATGCAAGCGCGCTGTCACAAAGACTGTACAGTATACCACCGTGGGCAATCCCGAATCCATTGGTCATTGATGAATTGATTGTAATGGACAATTTTACTGTTGATGCTGAAATTTCCACTATCCGGACATCCATCCATCGGCTGAAAGCATCATTGCCCAACATTAATTGCCGGATAATGTGTTCAGCCCTTTCCTGATCCCAGATATCTTTTTCCGGAGTCATTGTTGTTTCTCAATAGTGATGATCACAGACTTCGATATCGGAGTATTGCTCTTTTTGGCAGTTTCGGTGATGGGCACAAGCGGATTTGTTTCTGGGAAATATGAAGCAGTACATTGGTCCGGCAGGTCGTACGGGATAATTAAAAAATTGTGCACTACCCTTCTCACTCCACCATAATTACTTACAAGATCAACTTTCTCTAGCTTTGTTAAGTTTCGTGATTTCATATCCGATTCATTAATGAACAGAACCCTTCGCTCATTTGTAATGCCTCTGTACCTGTCGTTCAAACCGTAAATAGTAGTATTAAACTGATCATGGCTCCTGATGGTCATCATGATAAGCTCATTTTCTTTTAAAACAAATGGTGAAGGGCTTGCTATTGAAAAATTTGCCTTTCCGGAATGGGTGACATAACTATTGTCCCTGGCGGAATTAGGGAGGTAAAATCCACCTTTTTGCCTTACCTTTTTATTGTAATCAGTAAAACCTGAAATAGCTTTTTCTATATCATTTCTGATATGATCATAATGGATCAAATATTGATCCCAATTTATCCCATGCTCTCCATCCAAAGTGGCTTTTGCCATACCAACTACAATGGCGATCTCTGAAAGCATTTGATCACTGACGGGTCTTAAATTGCCCATACTTTGATGGACGACACCCATAGAATCTTCAACAGTTACAAATTGTTTTGCTTCATTTTGTATATCAAGATCGGTCCGGCCGAGGCAAGGGAGGATCAATGCTTCTTCACCATGGACTACATGACTCCTGTTCAATTTTGTGGAAATATGAACAGTAAGTTCTGTTTTCCTCATCGCATTTGCTGTCAGGACCGTATCCGGTGTGGCAGATAAAAAGTTGCCACCCATGCCGATAAATACCTTGCCTTTACCTATATTCATTGCCACAATAGCCTCTACAGTATCATACCCGGGTTCTGTGGGGAGATCCAAATTGTAAACTCCCCCAACTCTTTTAATAAAAGCTTTTGGTGGTTTTTCATAGATCCCCATAGTTCTGTCACCTTGTACATTGGAATGCCCGCGAACAGGGCAGGCACCTGCATTTGGTTTTCCAATGCTTCCTTTCAATAAAAGTAAGTTTACACCTTCCTGGATAGTTTCGACTGCATTTTTATGTTGTGTCCATCCCATTGCCCAACACAGGATTATGTTTTGTTTTGCAGCTATGATACCTGCAGCCTCATGCACCAATTCACTGTCTAATCCTGTATGAGATATTAACTCCTCTACGGTATAATTCTCCAATGAATCAATGTATTTATCAAAACCAAAAGTGTGCTCTTTTATAAATGAAAGATCAAATATATTTTCATCCTGATCTTGCTTCTCCTTTAGTATTAATGCCAATGCTTTAAAAAGAGATAAATCAGCATTGATCTTAACCTGGAGGTAGAGATCTGCAAGTGGATCATATTTCCCAAGTAAACCGATGAATGTTTGGGGGTCACCATATTTGATCAGGCCTGCCTCTCTCATAGGGTTGATAGCAATGATCATCGCTCCATTCTTTTTCGCTTTTTTTAAAGCTGCAAGCATGCGTGGATGGTTGGTCCCCGGGTTTTGACCCGCTATGATGATGAGATCTGTGTGATAGAAATCTTCCAATTTTACAGTTCCTTTTCCTATGCCTATTGTTTCATTGAGTGCTACACCACTTGATTCGTGGCACATATTGCTGCAATCAGGAAGATTATTAGTCCCATATATTCTCACAAATAACTGATATAAATAAGCTGCCTCATTGCTCGTCCTTCCTGAAGTATAAAATATTGCCTCATTGGGAGATTCCAACTGATTAAGGTGGAGGCCTATCAAATTGAAGGCCCCATCCCATGAAATTGGTTCATAGTGGGTGCCTCCTTTACGTAAATACATCGGATGAGTAATCCTGCCTGATTTGCCCAGTTCAAAATCTGACCAATTTAGTAATTCGGTTATCGAATATTTTGAAAAAAAATCAGGTGTTACAGTTTTGGTGGTTGCTTCTTCTGCTATGGCTTTAGCTCCATTTTCACAATATTCACCAAGTCCGGATCTTTCGTCATCAGGATCAGGCCATGCGCAGCCCGGGCAATCTACGCCATCGAATTGATTTAAGGAATTCATGGCTTTTAAGCCTCTGCCTACTGACATTTCAGATAGAACGTGTTTGACCGAACTGAGAACTGCAGGCAAGCCAACGGCTTTTTCGATTGGCTTACGCAATTTGATATCGAGCATTTCTTCCGGCATCAACTTTTCTACTTCATCAACTTCTTTCATATGTTAGAGATATAACATCAAAATTAAGTAAAATAAAAGGAGGTGGGAAGTATTTTTTTATTACCAAAGAGGATTCTATAACAACAAAGGATTTTATAACCACAGAGTTACACAGTCCGAGCACAGAGTTTTGATACATTATTCCTTAGATACCACGTTTCTCAATCAATCACTACTATTTTTTGTTGCATAACATTTCGTAACTAAGCCTCCCCCTAAGACAGAAGCATATGTTCGTGCCTCACAAATGTTCTGACTACACTTTGTCCTTCATGCTTCAGGACTGCGTTTCGTTTCACTTCCTAGAAAAGGTGACTTCTTGTACCTTTTCTGAGTCGTTCATCCCTCCAGAGGGGGAAATCCCCTGATGGAGCTTCTTCTAACCCTCTAACCCTTTAACCTTTTAACCTTTTAACTTTACTTCTTCATCTGCCCCAATCTGTAAAGCAATACCGCCGTTCTCTTCGCTTCTATCGGTAAGTATCTGATATTGGCAGTTTCTTCGATCGTATGTCCGCCATAACCGCAAAGTCCCATACCATCGATGGCCATTTCAACATCGTCTGCGACAAAGGAGATGTCAGCTGCGCCGGCTTTTCGGGGATTAACTGCATACACAGCACCATAGCCCAGGTCTATACTGACTTTACTAAATAGAGCAAGTAGTTTTTTATTCCCTTCAGTCATGGTCATGGGTGGGTAACCTTCATCACCAAAGTCAATTGTTGCTGAAGTATGTGCATAGTTATTCTTCAGGATATCCTGCATGATCTTGCGCGCACGGAGTAACTGTTCTATTGAAACTGCTCGCATATCACCCCTGACAATGACATCCTGAGAGACGATATTGTTTTTACCAAATGCTGTTCCGGTATTCGTATCCTGATCAAAACCAGCCTTATTTCCACCCATGATCACTCCCGGATTGAAGGTAAGGTTTTCTTCTTTACTCAATTGCAGATAAAATTCATTGAGGATCCTGGATGTCTCAAAGATTGCTCCACTGCCAACTTCCTGTTGAAATATCTGGGATGAATGAGATGCTTTGCCGCTTACTCTCAAAACCCAATCAGCCGAACCTCTTCTGGAGATATTGGCATTCTCACTAGTTCCATCACCATCTTCAAAGCCGATTGCGATATCGGCCCATTTACCTGCCTGCATGAGATCCTGTTTTGAAAGACCAAGTGGTTCACCACTTAATTCTTCATCACCGACCAGGAAAACACAAATCGACAATTCATCGAGTAATTTATTGTCCAGCAATGATTGCAAAGCAAGCAACATAATGACATTTCCTCCTTTCATGTCAAGGGCTCCCGGCCCATGCATCATGGAGTCATTGACCATGGTGTATTTTTGAAAGGGACTATCCGGTTCGAATACGGTATCCAAATGTCCAATAAGTAAGATCCTGGGACCTTTTTTTCCCACGCGAATTGCCACCATATGTCCTGCACGATCGAAACTTTGTCCGGGAATCCATTTGACTTCAAAACCAAGTTTTTTATATTCCTCAGAGAATATCATCCCGACTTCTTTCACTCCGGCGAGGTTTAACGTTCCGCTGTTGATATTCACTACTTTTTTTAAAAGGTCAAGCGCATCATTATTTCTTTTATTAACTGATGCTGCGATTTTTTTTTCTGTTTTAGAGACTTGAGCAGTTGCTTGATAGACTATAAATAAAATAAAAAGAAGCATAATAAATTTCAATGCTAGACTTGAAACATTTGATAATTTTAATAAATACATTTATTATTTTATTTTATGTAAGATGATCAAATTCTACCCCCTGATCTTAAATTTTTCTCCAGGCAAATAAAGATCCAATTTCATTCCTTTGACTCCATATTTGCCATTAACCACTTTATGTTTTTTCTTTGGGTTGGAAAATACCAGGACCTGTGATTCACCCACCACTTCAGCCATATTACCTTTTACAAGGATCGCTGTGGATTCAACAATGCCAATACATATCATCCCTGGAAATTCCAGGATGGCACAAATTAGACGTTTATGCCAGCTTCTGATCAAAAAGTGCTGGTCAATTATGGCATTTCTTAAAAGGCCAAGTCCTTTTCCTGTCTCAATATTATTGGTTTCAATAGTTCTGAAAGTAGCATTATAAGCGGTATCTTTCAGTTGATTGCCGGTGATCATAATTTCACTCATCATAGCATCACCGGCACTGGTTCCGGCGATCAAACTTCCTTTTAAGTAAGCATCCATGATCACTTTTTCAAGTTTTGATCCTTCAACGAGTTTCATAAATCTACTTTGATCTC
>JAYUWT010000547.1:0-2797 GCA_043753405.1 Saprospiraceae bacterium
AGTGGTCCATAATCTGACGAAATTATCACCTGAAAGGTCTGTCACAACAACCCTGTTGGAATCATTCGGCACATATTCAATTGTGAAATTAGGACCTGCAGGAAGCGGACCTATTACTACGTCTTTTTCTGACTGGGGATCACACGAAATGATTGTGATCGCCATTATGAGAAAGACAATAATTTTATTTATCATGACTTTTTAATTTAAGTATTGTTTGTGTGATATTAATAACCGCTATTTTGTTTTAAAACACCATTGGACAAGGTGATCTGTGAATTAGGAATAGGAAAAACGTGATGTATTCCATCCTTGTAACCTAGAGGACCAAGTTCAGATGCTGCTCTTCCGGTCCTGACAAGGTCGAAGAACCGATGTCCCTCCAATCCAAGTTCTACCCTTCTTTCATGGTAGATAGCTTCAATCAGGCCAGCACCGGAGGCTGTTACTGCAGGCATATTTACTCTTGCCCTGACTATATTTAAAGACGCTTTTGCTCCGGACTCATCACCTGTTTTGGCTGCTGATTCAGCATCCATTAGTAGAACATCGGAATATCTGATCACACGGTCATTGGAGCCACCATTTGGGTTTGGGTCGCCGATAGGGGCATCTTCACTAAGGTTTGAAAAATATTTGCGTGGATGATACAGATAAGGTGGATCGCCGGCAGCTTCCAGGGTAAATATACCCCGGTCACCCATGGCATCACCTACTCTGAAAACAGTGAATTTCAATCTAGGATCTTCAATGCCTTCCTTCAAAAATTCATCTACAAAGTCCTGAGTGGGTATATTGAATCCGTATCCTGCAAACTGACCTCTAGCCCGTGTAAACACATTTGTAAATGTACCTTCATTGGCATTATTTTTCCCCCAATTGCCACCTGAAGCATTCATGTACTGGATCTCAAATACTGATTCAGAATTATTTTCCCCTGCTGTAGTGAAGATCGTTCCGTAGTCGGAAACCAAAGTATACTCTCCTGAACTGATAATGGCCTGAGTTTGAGTTCCTGCTTCTGCAAATTTTTGTTGAAATAAATATGTTTTAGCAAGTAAAGCTTGTGCAGCACCTTTTGTGATGCGGCCAAGGTCGGACGCTCCATATCCTGATCTTACCGGGAGGTCTAATATAGCCTCATTGAGATCTTTTTCTATAAATGCCCAGACCGTGCCGGCATCTGCCCTTTCCTTATTGTATTCTGAGGGAGCCAGAACTTTATCTACCAGAGGCACTCCACCAAACATCGTATTTAGATTGTAATAAAACCAGGCCCGGATGAATTTAGCTTCCGCAAGGATCCTTGCTTTGAGAACATCATCCATTTCAATAGGTGGTACTTTTTCAAGTACTACATTAGCCCGGTAGATACCTTCATAATCAGCATTCCATTCTGCCTCCAAAAGGTCTGTATTGGTAGGCCCCTGAAAGGTCTCTAACCTTAATACCTCTATAGCATCATTATCACCCGAACCACCTTTCTCACTATCATCAGACATGACATCACCCCAAAACCATCTGAAATGTCCTGCCGGACTCATCTCGAATTGAAGTGGTGCATATGCAGCGTTGATCGCCGCTATAGCATCTGCTTCTGTTTTATAAAAATTGTCAGCAGTAACTCCTACGATTGGTTTTTTATCAAGGAAGTCTTTGCTGCACGATGTAATAAACATTATACCAAAAATAATTGCTGTTAATATTTTATATTTTCCTATCATGACTAAATCCATTATTTATTATTAAAATTTAAGGCTTAAACCGCCCAGAATGATCCTGCTTTGCGGGTAGAAGCCTTTATCAATTCCCAACTCCAGAGCTCCCCCGATGGTCCCGATCTCCGGATCTAATCCGGAATATTTTGTAAAAGTGAATAAGTTTTGAGCTGAAATGTATATTCGGAACTCTTTCACTTTAGCCTTATTCATCCACATAGTCGGGAAAGTATAACCCAACTGGATATTTTTAAGACGTAAATAAGAACCGTCCTCTACAAAGCGGTCCGATACACGTGCATTTTGATTTGGATCATTCAAATTGACCCGTGGTTCGAAATTGGAAGTCCCCGGTCCGGTCCAACGGTTCAGTGAAGAGTTAGGTCTGTTTACATACGAAAAATCATACCGAACACTACCGTTATATATATCATTACCCTGAGTGCCTTGCCAAAACATACCCAGGTCAAATCCCATAAAGCTGATATCACCTGTAAGGCCATAAGTCATCTTAGGAATAGGATTTCCAATGTATGTCTGATCTTTAACATCGATAACATTGTCCCCATTAAGATCTTTAAATCTGATGTCCCCCGGAGCAGTATTCTCATTTTGAAAAGCATGACTTTGGACATCGGCCTCTGTCTGAAACAAACCATCGGTCACATAACCATAAAATGAAGCAAGAGGATGTCCTACATCCGTCCTTGACACTGTCGAATTGGCGGATTGGATCCTTCCTGAATTGATTGGTTCTCCTCCTGTCCCCAGATTCGTAATCTCATTATTTATAAATGTTACATTTCCTCCGATATTGTACTTAACGGCACTTGATGACTTTGCCCTATAATTTAATCCAAATTCCCAGCCTTTGTTTACTGCAGTAGCTACATTCTGTGTAGGTGGAGCTGTTCCTGCTGTGGACAATACCGGAATAGCATAAAGCATATCTGAAGTTTTTTTGATGTAGTAGTCGGTGATAAGTTGCAGGCGGCTATCGAACAATTCGAGGTCGAAGCCTATGTTTGTCTGAGTACTTGTTTCCCATTTAAGATCAGGATTGGAGGCACCTAGTGCCA
>JAYUWT010000548.1:0-20005 GCA_043753405.1 Saprospiraceae bacterium
CAAACCATACAAGGCTCCGTGCCTCCGCTGTGTATGAATTTGCTATTTTTTGGCATTTTCTCCATTCATTCACTAAATTTTACAAGGCCACTCCACACAGATGAAACATTTCATCTATACTAAAATTGTATTTTTAATATATTGATTTTCAAATTGTTGCTTTTAGTTAAATAGAAGAAAGTTAGAATGATCCTATTACTAATTACACATTACCGATTACACACATTACTGATTACACATTACACATTACACATTCCCCATCACCCATTGCTCAGTGCATATTCTGCCATCCATAACTGCCCGGTAATGGCTGAATATGAACACGGAATAATACATCATCGCCACCCGGAAAACAACAACCGGATCCATTAGGATAATTGCTATTTACAGCAAAACGTCTAAAATCTACTCCAATACCTATAAAAGCAAAATTGTAAGGTCCGCCCGCGAATACTGTAACCGGAGAAGTTAATATGAAAGTATGCCATGTAAATTGAGCGTAAGAAGGGAGGGTGTAAGTTCCCTGTCCTATAAAATCAATTGGAAAATTAGGACCATCATCTTTCAACATCACTTCTACCGCGATCACCTGACCTGATATCGGTGCAGTAATGCTTTGATCAATAATAAATGCTCCCGGCCCACTATCTGTTCCCACAAAGATCTCATTCAATATCTGAGCATTGTCGGTCAATAATGAGTAGATCTGCAACTTATGAGCATCCGCATTAAACTGGACCATGCCCTCCACAGGCGTGAGTGCATTGATCTGGGTCTGAGACATCGACGGAAAGATAACAGGCAGAGGAGTGGCAATCTCTAAAGAAGATTGTACATTTTGACTTGTGGTACCGATCGCTACTTTTCCTGAAAACGTTTTATCACCTGCAAAATTCTGAAGAGTTGTTGTGACTACACCGCCATTGGTCGTGGAAGCCGGTGCCAGCGTTAGCACTCCGGAATTGATCTCACCGCCATTTGTTGAACTGCCACCAATAGCACCCATGGTAATGGAAGCATCAGATCCGGCCGGACCTTGTGCTCCAGGATTTCCCTGTGGCCCCTGCAAACCTTGAGGCCCAATTGGACCCGGAATCCCCTGATTACCGGGAGCACCCGTCAAGCCAATGGGCCCTTGTGGGCCGGTAGCTCCAACGTTACCCGGAATACCCTGTGGTCCCTGTGGACCGGTAAGTCCTATTTCACCCTGAGGACCGGTAGCCCCAACGTTACCTTGTATACCTTGCGGTCCCTGCGGTCCAGTTAATCCTATATCACCTTGTGGGCCGGTTGCTCCCGGAGCTCCATCCATACCGTCATTGCCCGGGATCCCCTGGACGCCCTGTGCGCCTTGTGGTCCGGTATTTCCTATGGGTCCTTGCGGTCCTGTAGCCCCATCTACACCATTATTTCCCGGAAGTCCTTGTATTCCCTGCGGTCCTTGTGGTCCGGTATTACCCTGAGGTCCGGTCAATCCGATCGGTCCCTGAGCTCCGGTAGCCCCTGTAGCCCCGGTTAAACCTTGAATTCCTTGTGGCCCGATTGGGCCGGCATTACCCTGTACGCCGGGTAGGCCCTGAGGTCCCTGAATGCCTTGCGGACCCTGAGGTCCTGTTAGTCCTACATTTCCCTGTGGTCCCTGGGCTCCGGTATTTCCCTGTAATCCGGGTGCTCCGGCAGGCCCTGTATTTCCCTGGGATCCCGTTGCACCGGGTACACCTTGTATTCCCTGAGGCCCTGCGGATCCGGTATCTCCTTTGGCACCCTGCGGCCCTGTCAATCCCTGAGGTCCTTGTGGGCCTGCAGGTCCGGCTGCACTATTAGCTGCATATAATGCGTATGGAACACTCAACAATTCACTGCTGCCCGTGATCGTATAAGAAGTACCGCCCGAAGGATCTGTCTCCGTTTTTATAAAATATGGTCCATTGGCCCAATCTATATTTGAAAATGTGCCTTTCAATACCGTACCACTCCCGATTTCCAGACTAACCAGTCCGTTGGCATTGCTTGTAGGAGACTGTGATTCAATATAAACAGAGGTGCCGTTCGGAGAACCCTGCAAAATGCTGATCTGCATTCCCACCTGAGTATTTGTGATCAAAGTATTGCCGCTATTGCGCAAGACCGCCTGGTAACTCATTTTTTGTGGTGATTGAGCTAGAACACCTGTTGCAAGAAATGCAACAGTTAGGATGGTAAATAATTTTTTCAATGGAGTTAGTTTTTAATGAACTTGAATGTTTTTATGTCTTTGTTTTCTTTACTTACTTTCAAAAAGTAAGTACCGGGTAACAACCCGGGAAAATGAATAGTAGTAACAGATTCTGTTATTTTATTTTTCATCAGGACCCTCCCGGTGATATCAAATATCAGATAGGAAAGATCATCATATTGATCCACTTTGAGTATGAGATGATCTTTTGCGGGATTTGGATAGGCTGAGATACTTAGTTCGATCCCAGGTACATCGATCCCTGAGGTCGTTGATATCTCGTAAGGTTGCTGAACACCCTGCGCCAGACTGGCTTCAGAACCTGTGATCGTGGTATAAACGACCTGGCCGACAGAAAAAGAGGATGATCCTCCGGAGCCTGTAGCCTCGCCACCCGCCGCAGGGACAGCTTGTTGTGAATAAGATGGATTTGAATTAATAATTATAATAAGTGCAATGAGAAAAGGGAATGGATATTTCAAAACTTATATTTTTAATAAAAGTAGAGAAATAAAACTAAATATTGGGTATAAATTAGAAACGCAGAGAATTTTTTACCACAAAAGACATAAAGGATTTCACAAAAAACAGAGAGAGAAAATGAAGGAGAATTAAATTTGAGAGAGATAAATGATTTTTATTATTGATGAGACACCCCCCGCTTCGCGGACCCCTCTACGAGAGGGGAATTTCTAACATATGATCTTCTGGCCTTAATACATTAATTATCTGCTTAATTGTTACGAACACAACTCTTTAAAAGAAAAACAGAAGTTGCGAATTCCCCTCTTGAGGGGTGAACGACTTGGAAAAGATGCCAAAGCAATCTTTTCAAGGAGAGAAACGAAACGAAGTCCTGAAGCATGAAGGACAAAGTGTAGTAGGGCCGGGGTGTCATTTACTATTTTACGGAATAAATAATTATTTGTTTAATTTTGAAATTTAACTAACAACCCAACAGATATGAAAACACCACTAACAAAATCTCTTCAGATAATTATTAAAGGCATAGTTATCGACAATAGTTTTATAATCCGACATCTTCCATCACGCTTTAATAAAGGTTAATGTTTCGGTGCTCTGCACCTGTATTCTTCTTAATACTATAGTTTTATAGAGATTTCGGTGCGCTGCACCTTGTTGCGTAAATAGGAATATTCAATTTCACAATTAATAGTATCCGGCAAGCACGTATTTCTGTTTATTCTTCGCTACCGTTCACTGTTCGCTGTTCGCCTCTCCGGCAAATCACATATCACCGTCTATTCTTCGCTACCGTTCGCCGCTCGTTGTTCAAATCAAATTAATTGACCCGAACAATAGTTTTATAATCCGACATCTTCCATCACGCTTTAATAAAGGTTAATGTTTCGGTGCTCTGCACCTGTATTCTTCTAATTACTATAGTTTTATAGAGATTTCGGTGCTCTGCACCTTGTTGCGTAAATAGGAATATTCATTTTCACAATTAATAGTATCCGGCAAGTACGTATTTCTGTCTATTCTTCGCCACCATTCACTGTTCGCCGTTCGCCTCTCCGGCAAATCACATATCACCGTCTATTCTTCGCCACCGTTCGCCGTTCGCTTCTCGCCGTTCGCATAATCACTATAATACTATCTACTATAATACTATCCACTATAATACTATTTACTTGAACCCCCGCCCGACAGATCCCCTTATTTTCAGTTTGACAAACCTTATTTACGCTTTCATCCCCTTTCCCAAGCCATAGCAGGGAACTTTATTTTACAATATTTACATTTGCTTTAATAAACACTCCATAAAAAAAAATACTTGGAAGATAAAAAAATGAATTGGAGAAATATAATTAACAAATTATATTCGAACATAACATCGACAAGGGCAGCAGGACTTTACATGTTGCTATTTGCGATATCTATAGGCACGGCAACATTCGTTGAAAATGATTTTGGCACAAGTGCAGCACAAAAAGTGATCTTTAAAGCCAGATGGTTTGAAGCTCTGTTGGTCTTGTTCGCAATTGCAATTTTTGCAAACATCGTGCGGTTCAAGATGATCAAACAAAAAAAATGGGCCGCCCTCATATTTCATTCAGCAATCATAATCATTATCTTTGGTGCAGGAATTACACGTTACTTTGGTACGGAAGGCATGATGCATATCAGAGAAAATGGGAGCAGCAATACCATTCTTTCTGCGGAAACATTCCTCAATTTCAAATTTCAGGATCAGGGAAAGACTTATTCGTTTAGTGAACCCGTATATTTTGCTTCCCTTGGAAAAAACAAATTTGATGAGAGTTACCAACTAGGGAATAACCTATTTCAGGTCAGGCTTAAAGACTTTATCCCCAATCCAAAAGAAGAGTTGGTGACAAGCGAAAATGCCACCGCAGTGATCAAAATAGTGGTTGCAGGCCAGGGAGGCAGGGAAGAATACTTTGTCCGTCAGGGAGAAAGGCAAACGATCCATAATGTCAACTTTAATTTTACGAATACTGTTTTGCCAAATGCCTACAATATATTTTACGCAAATGACTCACTGACCTTTGTGACAGACCGGGAAGTCAGCCAGATGGTGATGGCAACCCAGAAAAGGGACATAATCCCGGCCGGAAGAAAATCATTGCTCCAATTAAGAGCTATGTATTCTTATGGAGCAGAGACGGGATTTGTCTTTGGGGATTTCAATGCCAAAGGGGAAACAAAATTGGTTTCTGAAGACAGGAAGATGAAAAATGAAAGTTTTGCAGGCCTAATGCTTGAAGTCATTTATAATGGTAAAACTGATGAAATCCTTATAGCGGGAAGAAAAGGGGAACAAGGCCAATTAAGATCCCTTCCCGTAGGCAATGGCAGCCTGGGGATCAGTTACGGATCAATGGAGGTAAAACTACCTTTCGAAATAAAATTGAGAGACTTTATTATGGACCGTTATCCCGGCACAGACAACCCCTCTTCTTATGCCAGTGAGGTTACTGTGGTAGATGCGGCCAATGGTGTAAATATGAACTTCAGGATATTTATGAACAATATACTAGATTACGGAGGCTACCGGTTTTTCCAATCCTCTTTTGATCAGGACGAAGCCGGGACAATTTTGAGTGTCAATCATGACTTTATAGGAACCTGGGTATCCTATATTGGTTATATTTTATTGACTATCGGATTGATATTTACTTTCTTTCACAAAAAATCAAGATTTCAATTCTTGTCACAAAAGTTAAAACAAAATAAACAGTCATCCGTGAAGTCCCTAATAATATTGCTTATTGCTTTAATTGGCTTCAGTAACCGGGCCATTGCCCAGACCGGCCAGCCGCCAATGAAAATCGATAAGGAACTTGCTGCTGAATTTGGAGAGATTGTAGTTCAGGATCACAAAGGCAGGCTTAAACCTGCTAATACATTGACCAGTGAAGTGATGCGGAAACTCTCCCGCAAAGAAAGTCTCTTCGGTTATACATCAGACCAGATCTTTCTGGCTATGTTAACATCACCGGCGGATTGGGAAGGCGTACAGCTAATCTACGTTAGTGACCATCCAAAACTAAAAGAAGTATTAGGAATCTCAGACAAATATGTCAGTTACAGACAGTTTTTTGATCAGGATGGAAAATATAAATTGAGAGATATCATCCGCTCTGCCCAGATGATGAATCCTAAAGATCAGGGAACGTTTGAAAAAGCAGTGATCAAAACTGACGAAAAGGTCAATATTGCCAATATGGTATTTTCAGGCAGGTTATTAAAGATATTTCCTGTCCCTGACGATCCCGGCAATTTGTGGATCTCACCTGCGGATGTAAGAGAGTCACCTTCCGTCCCTCCTGCAGTAGCAGAAATGAACCGGGTATTTATGGACTATATGGGGACATTTCAACATTCACATGGAAATACAGATCCTCAAAGTCATATACTTAAGATCAACGAATTTCAAAAAAAATATTCTGCTTCTATTTATCCCTCAGATTCAAGGATTGGTGCTGAGCTGCTTCAAAACAGACTTGATGTATTCGGCAATCTTAAAAATATCTATGGACTCGGAGCATTGGTCATCCTGGGTCTGTTTTTTTATACCATCTTCAGAACGAAGGCTAATAAAAAAACAATTACAAAGGTTGTCTTTTTAACACTTTGTGTGACATTTGCCTTCCAGACGCTTGGGCTTGCATTGAGATGGTATGTGTCGGGCAGGGCTCCATGGAGCAATGGTTATGAATCGATGATATATATCTCATGGACCACGATGCTTGCAGGACTTATTTTTTCCAGGAAATCACTGGGTGGAATGGCAGCAACGACGGTTCTTTCAGCCACCGTACTTTTAGTGGCAGCTATGAGCTGGCTGGATCCGGAGATCTCTCCACTCGTCCCGGTATTAAAATCTTACTGGCTTACCATCCATGTTTCACTGGAGGCAGGAAGTTATGGTTTTCTGATGCTGGGTGCGGTCATCGGAATGCTTAATCTGATTCAATATGCAATTACCACAAAAGCTAAAAAAGCTACCATAGAAAGGTCGATCAAAGAACTTACCATGATCAGTGAGATAACCCTGCTTGCCGGACTGGTGATGGTAAGTATCGGTACTTATTTGGGAGGTGTCTGGGCCAATGAGTCCTGGGGGCGATATTGGGGTTGGGATGCCAAAGAAACGTGGGCCCTGGTCACGATCCTTGTATATGCATTTATTTTGCACATGAGGTTTATACCGGGACTTCAGAGTGCATTTGCCTTCAATCTCGCATCCTTATTTGGATTTGCGACTGTGATCATGACTTACTTTGGTGTCAATTATTACTTATCGGGCTTACATTCATATGCAGCGGGAGATCCTGTTCCCGTTCCTCCACAGGTTTATTACACAGCGATATGTCTCATTGTATTGAGTATAGGAGCTTATATTAATTATCGCAGGGTATATCTTACGAAAAAATAATTTTTAATCCTGACTGGCCAAAATACCGCTCCTTCAGAGCTCATATAGATTAATTATGTATCCCGGTGCGCTGCACCGGGCTTTGTAATATATGCCTTTCAGGCAATTTTGTTAGCAAAGGTTTTATAAATTTATTCTTTAATTCTTTGTCTTGGACGGCCTGTAAGGCCACAATTACAAAGCCCAGTGCGAAGTGCTGGGTTTAGTTAAGAGTTTAACCAGCGCTGAAAGTGCGGAATTTAAAATTTATATGCAGAACCTTTAGCTCCACTAAATAGAATATTATGAATATGTCTTCGTCCGAAATTATTGAACAGGTTCTGATTCTTCGAGTATAATATTATACTTATATCCCGCTCCAAAGTCTTTGTTCAACACCACCTTACCCTTGATAGCAATATGTGCACCCAGCGGTATATTGGCCAGGGTAGTAAGGGTCAGATCAAGGTTTTTTCCGGCTTTCTTGCTTCCGTCCTGTAAGTGGATCCAATTTCTGCCCATGATGCCATTGTTGACCTTGGTCACTTCACCATCTACCGTGATCACCTTGCCTTCATACTTTTTCATATTTGCAAAAAGGTCACTGATTTTCACTGCATCTGCAGCATGAACGTGAGATCCTGAACCGGTGCCTGATTCTATCGGGTGATTGTGTTCTACGCCGGCATTGTCTATATTGCCACCCGGATGTTGCTGTTCATCCATCACACTTGAGACCAGATAAATGGTATCAAAGACCCTTTTGAATTCCTGACTTTCAAAATTGGTTTTCAAGAGTCCCCCTCTATAGATATAAGGCTTCCCTTTCACAGCATCCACTTTTGCTGTGGCTATCCAGAACTTTTTACCGGCCTCAGTTACATTCATATAAGTATATCTTTCTGTCTGCAATATTTCATTGGCAACTACCCTGTGAACCATTCCATCCATACCCGGAGCGGCACCGCCGGTCGACATTGGTTGATTTCCAGCCATCGTATCTGATACGCCGGTAGTGTCTTCGACGATGATCTTAGGTTTTTTATCACAGCTGCTCATCATGAGAGGGATCACGAAAAGCATTAAATATTTAAATGATTTCATTTTTTCTTGCTTTTAATTCTATGGGTCATTGTAACAAAATATCTCTGGTAGTCAGCATTTTGTTCGAAAGTACCCTCATAACTTAATATTAAACTTGTATTTTTAAATACAATCATATTAAATGTCGCACCGATGATATTTTGCACCTGTTTACTATCAGTGTTTAAATAATTATAATTCACATTCCGGTAATTTAATTCCACCTGGGCCTTACCTTTGAAAATATTTTGTGAAATACGACCGCCATAGATCAATGCCTTATGATATTGGGTTTCTAAGGTATTGATGGAAAAAGAAGTAGTTGAGTTCTTAGTAGGAAATCTAAAAAAGGACAGATTTCCAAAAGTGTTCGTGGCAGGCTTGCCATCACCCTGGTACCTCAAAAATTGAGAAACATTAATAGACATAAACTTTAGAGGGGAGTAAATCACCTGGAACCTGAAGCCCTGTCGTGTTTCCTGTGCCAATAATTGATCTATAAAGGTCTGATAAGATTCATAGTAAATGATATTTCTTCTTTTATCATATGAAGCTGAGACGGAAAGATTTTTTCTGATCTTATATCTTGCCGATAAATAAACACTCGTTAATTCCGCTTCGTTTGTCGTGACCTCATTTATTTTCTGATACATGTCCAACTCGGATGAAACAAAGACATTGAGGTTTTTAACATAATTGTTATTGTGCTGGAAATACAGGAATCTTCTGTCCGTGTTGCCACTATTCCTTTGTTCGGCAAAAGCAAGAGAAGTCTGAATATGGCCTTCATCTAGTGTACGTTGATGGGAAATATATCCTCCTAATTGCAACAAACGTGCATTGAATGTATAATCTATGAAATCAGGCCTGGTCCCTGCAAAAACACCTCCAAGAAAGTCATTGACTTTATACTCGTACTGCAAACCATCGATAGCGCCGATATTGGCGATATTGTTATTTATCTTGCGTCCTATCCACAGATTGACCTTGTCCCCCGGATTATAATTGGCCGCAAGGGTATATACTTTGAAATCATTGGCAAAACTGCTTTGCTGATCCACTCCATAACGGTAACGGTAAGTCATATAACTCTGGACTGAAAACGGAGAATTATCTATATTCGTCACGTTCATCGAAAAAGAAGCCCTTATGCGCTGATAGTTATCCTTCTCTCCCGGATTGATGCTTGCATTGGTGGAAAGAGAGATCCTTCCTGAAACTATTTGTTTTTTAGCTGATATACTTTTTTTGTCTGTTTCAAGCTCTGTCAGATTCAATGAATCTGGTGTATGAACGATCACAGGTAGATTTTTTTTGGCTGAACTATCTGCAATAATGGTACTCTTTTTCCTATTGATTATTTTATGAGTAACCTGTTCATTGATATTCAATGGTTGATCCGTGATGCTGCTGCCCACTACCGATATAGATGATTTTTGATGAATGACGATGGCAGGGATCTCAGCATTGTTCTTAATGGAAAAGAGTGTATCACCGATATTGATCTCAGCTGTAGAACTAAAACGCACATAGATATTCCCTGATGTTTTATAAGTAATAATACCGGTGACGGGTCCGGTTTCATTTTGCCCATAGGAACATATCACCTGTA
Organism: Saprospiraceae bacterium; assembly: GCA_043753405.1. Classification (GTDB taxonomy): domain Bacteria; phylum Bacteroidota; class Bacteroidia; order Chitinophagales; family Saprospiraceae; genus Parvibacillus. The sequence continues at coordinate 9,817 of JAYUWT010000548.1, forward strand.
ACAAAAACACCAACAATATACTGATCCTCCCCATTTACACTCCCTTAGTTTTCACCATTCGGATGGCATGCAAAACATGCATTGCTATTGTATTGATAATTATTTACATTTTCATGTATGGTAGTCAGTGTACCCTGATCATTGTGACAGTTTAAGCAGTTAAATTGGGAATAGTTATTGGGATTGGTATGACATTCTGAACATTGATTCCACTCTCCATCATGTTTTCCACTGTATATAGGGAATAGTTCATCATGATCAAATGTGGAAGGCTCCCAGGCAGTTTGGGTATGGCATGAGATACAGTCTGTAGAGAATTGAGCCTGAGCATGATTTGGATTGGTGGCGCCATTGTAATCGGATTGATGGCAACCCACACAGGTATTCGGTGTATTGTTGTAATTGCCGTTATGACAGGAAACACAGTTATTAGCTATGGCAATGTGAGCTCCCACGAACGGAAAAATATTACTGTGATCGAAAGCAGATGGCGACCACGCATTGTTGGTATGACATTCTGTACAGGTGGTTGAAAACTGGTTACTCACGTGATTTGGATTGGTCGTACTGTTGAAATCACTCTGATGGCAACCCACACAAGTATTTGGAGTATTGTTATAGTTGCCGTTGACATGACAAGCTACGCAATTATTAGCTATAGTAGCATGGGCCCCTGTCAACGGATATATTGTATTGTGATTGAATGTTGAAGGATTCCATGCATTGTTGCTGTGACAATCCGTACAATTTATAGAAAATTGATTGGATATGTGATTTGGATTCGTGGTGCCGTTGAAATCATCCTGATGACAACCCGCGCATGTATTTGGTGTATTATTATAATTGCCGTTGGTATGGCAGGAAATACAATTATTGGCTATAGGAGCGTGAGCTCCTGTCAATGGATATACGGTATTGTGATTGAAAGTCGATGGCTCCCAGGCACTATTATTATGACAATCAATACAATTTATTGAAAACTGGTTGCTTACGTGATTAGGGTTCGTCGTACCGTTGAAATCATCCTGATGACAACCTGCGCACGTATTTGGTGTATTATTATAATTACCATTATGGCATACCACACAATTGTTGGCAATTGTCGAATGGGCACCGGTCAATGGGTAAACAGTATTGTGGTTAAAGCTCGAAGGTTCCCACGCACTATTGCTGTGACAATCTATACAATTTATTGAAAACTGGTTCGTAACGTGATTTGGATTGGTAGTGGCATTGAAATCATCCTGGTGGCAACCGGCACACGTATTTGGCGTATTATTATAATTACCATTGTGGCAACCTACGCAGTTGGAAGCTATTGCCGCGTGGGCACCGGTCAAAGGATAGACCGTATTGTGATTAAATGTAGAAGGTTCCCAGGCACTATTGGTGTGACAGTCTGTACAATTTATTGAAAACTGGTTGCTAACGTGGTTTGGATTGGTCGTTGCGTTGAAATCATCCTGATGACATCCGGCACAGGTATTGGGTGTATTGGCATAATTACCGTTGTGGCATATTACGCAGTTGGTAGCAATGGCTGCATGAGCTCCGGTAAGCGGATAGACATTATTATGATTAAAAATGGAAGGCTCCCAGGCACTTTCACTATGGCAATTGGCACAATTTGTTGAGAACTGGCTAGTGACGTGATTTGGATTGGTAGTCCCGGCGAAATCACTTTGGTGACAACCCACGCAGGTATTCGGAGTAGTGGTGTAGTTCCCGTTATGACATGCATTACAATCTGTGGCGATCGCCGCATGTGCTCCATTCAATGGATAAAAAGTATTGTGTACTGCAAATGTCGCTGGCGCCCAGCCCGGAGTCGTGGTATGACATGAAATACAATCCGGACCCAAACCTAAACTATTATGGTTAGGGTTGGTTGCTCCATTATAGTCATTCGTATGGCAATTAATACAAGCTGTAGATGTGCCCGCGAAACCTCCTGAATGACACTGCAAACAATCCAGTCCTAAATGGCCTCCGGTCAATGGAAAATCTGTTGCATTGTGATCAAATGTGGCATCGGCATCTCCTGTCGGATGGCAACCAAGGCAGGCACTGCTATTGTAAACATAGCCGCTCACTCCATTATGAACTTCATTGGTCTCAGGATTGGCGTGACAGGTAATACAGGTGACCTGACTAAAATCTGCTGTATTAGTATGACATTCGATACAGTTATCCCAGACACCAAGGTGTTTCCCGCTGAATATAGGGAAATAAAGACCATCATGATTGAAGCTAGAGGGCTGCCATGCATTTTCAGAATGACAGGATGCACAATCGGTAGGAAAATTAGAACTTATATGATTAGGATTCGTCGTCGCAGTATAATCACTTTGATGGCAGCCAATGCATGTATTTGGAGTGGAATTGTAATTGCCGTTGTGGCAGGTTGCACAATCATTGCTGATCAGAGCATGTGCACCGTTAAACGCATAATATTGGTCATGGACACTAAATGTGGCGGGTTCCCACCCGGGTGTTGTGGTGTGACAGGATGCGCAATCTGTATTTATTCCGATCGCATTGTGATTGGGGTTGGAAGTAGCATTAAAATCCGCGGTGTGACAATCCACACAAAGCGTGGAAGTACCTATGTAACCTGCAGCATGACACTCGATACAATCCAATCCTATATGAGCGCCGGTAAGAGGAAAAGCTGTAGCATTATGATTAAATGCTGTGCCCGCGTCGCCGGTAGGGTGACAGCCCAGACAGGCTTCATCCCGGTATACGTATCCACTTACTCCACTATGATTATTGTCTGTCTCAGGATTGGTATGGCAACTGACACATGTATTGACTGCAAAATTATTGGGATCCTTGTGGCATTCTATACAATCATTCCATACTCCATTGTGTTTGCCACTATAGATCGGAAATAAAGCATCGTGGGCTGTAAAATTGACCGGTGTCCAACCGGGGTCTGTGGTATGGCACTCATTGCAATTCACAGCAAATCCCGCGGCTGAGTGTTTTGGATTGGTAGTGGCATTGAAATCCTGTTGATGACAACTAAAGCAATCCGGCGAAATGTCAGAATAAGAACCTCCTTTGTGGCAAGCAGTACAATCGTCTAACTTATGCGCTTTTTCCAAAGGGAAGAAACTATGATCCACCTTATCTGTGGACCATTCCGGAACCAGAGTTGAATGGCAGCTGGCACAGTCATTTGAAAATCCAGCCTGGGCATGGTTTGGTCTCGTAGTAGCTATATAATCCGGCCGGTGGCAATCCATACATTCGAGGCCCACGGGACTGAATCTTACCTGTGACTCAGTTTGGTGGCACTGATTACAATCTACAGTAGCATGTACACCTATAAGAGGAAAAGATGTCCGCTCATGGAGTTCAGTAACATTGGAAACTATCCAGGTATCGGAATTGTGGCATCTGGCACAATCAAGTCCTACGGTCTGCTGATGGATATCAATATGACAGGAATTACAATCTGTATTTGCCTTTTTAAATTCAAGTGAAGTATGGCAGGACTTGCATTCGACGGCCTTATGTTGGCCAAAGAGTGGAAAATTGGTGCTGTCGTGATCAAAGGTTGTGTTTTCTTTGGCATAGGACCAACTGTCTGAGTTATGACATTTGACACAATCCATTTTAAAATCCTTACCGTGCGGCGATTGCGCTAAAGCCGGGACCCACCCTGACAGGATGAAAAATATTATTGATGACAGTCTATACACTCCAGCTTCCCTGATTTATACCTTACTACTTCTTTTTCATTCACTACTTCCACATTATGGCATTTATTACAAGCAAGATTCTCATGGGCTCCATCCAATTTGAAGCGCGCTGTGTTATGTTCAAATAGTGACGCCGACCAATTGTCCGGGGCATGGCATCTGTTACAATCAGTTTTGCCTGTCACATCAAATTGGTCTCCATGGATGTTGCTGTGGCAAGATACGCATTCAGTGCTTAAGTTCCGGAACTTTTGAATGGGTTTTTTTGATGAATCGGGAGAAAAGTGACATGAACTGCATTTTACATCTATGTGACGTCCAGTCAGTTGGAAGTTAGTTTTGCTGTGATCAAATGTTATTCCGCTCCAACTTCCGGTGTTGTGACAAGCAACACAATTACCACCGGGCAGGTATTTCGGGTCCATAAATCCTTCATGTATATTTTTATGACAATCCATACATGCCTGACCGATATTTCGAAAACTCCACTTACCGGAAGATTTATGGCAGACAATGCATGCAGTAGCCAAATGAGCTCCCGTGAGAGGAAAAGCAGAAGATTGATGTTGTTCTGTTGAAAACAAAGATTCCTCAAATCCCTGGACTGTATGACATGAGGTACAGTCAGTGTAGGGAGTCCCGTTAAACTGGCCGTTGTGGAAATCTATGTGACAGGCATTGCAGGTCTGATAAGGCAATGCCGTGGTCATATTGCCTGAAGTGTGACATTTTTTACAATCAATATTTTTGTGTTTGCCTTCCAATTCAAACCCGGTGAGATCATGGTCAAATCCTGAAGTTGCAACTACTGACCTGAAAGATTTCTCATTGTGGCATTTTTTACAATCCAGGCCGAATTTTCTATCATGTACATCTTTATGACAGGTGTTGCAGTTTATATTTTTAATGGCTGCGAATTCTTTATGTTGGCCCGCAGGTCCGGCTCTATTGTCATGGCAGGATGCACAGTCGAGGGTCTTATGGGCTCCGGCTAAAGGAAAACCTGTAATATTGTGATTAAAACCTGCTTCTCTGATCTTATGAAAGGATGTTTCGCTATGACAGGATTTACAATTGGAGCCAAATGATCCATTGTGAGGGTCTTTGTGGCATGAAGCACAATTTTTAAAAGATAAATTGGCAAAATTTTGAAATTTCACACCATTTTTAGTTTCAGACTTATGGCAAGAGATACACGATACCTTAGCGTGAGCGCCAGTAAGAGGGAAATCTGTTTTATTATGGTTGAATAAGGTAGCTGGTTTGAAAGCATCGAAATTGTGACATCTGGCACAATCATTCCCCAGGGATTTTTTATGGTAATCATCGTGGCATGAAATGCAGTTGGGTTCAAGTCCCAGATAAGTATTGTTGTTGTTTTTTAACCTCTTGTCAGCAATATTGGATGACGTATGACATGAAGCACAGCTTATTACCTTGTGTTTACCCTTCAATGCATATCCTGTCAGATTGTGGTTAAAAGTTTTGACATTAAATCTGACCATCTGGAATTTATTACCGTGATGTTCACTATGGCAGGTTATACATGACTTGCCTTTCACTTCAGATGATACGTGGTAGCCTCTTTTTTTTGCAATTTTTTCTTTTAGGGGGGCATGGCAGTTCAGACACTTTGCCTGGGATACCTTATCTCCGAGGTCGTGACATGCCGTACAATTGTTCATTCCTTCCAGATGGCTGTGGGGTTTTGACAATTCGCCGGGTGAGAGCTGGGCTGACAAGGGAAATGATAAGATCAGCAGGAGTCCACATAGGGCCAGGGCTGGTAAAAATCTTAAACTCACGAGCTGATCCATGTTAATTTTTATGGGATTTTAAAGTATAATTAAACCTCTTAGAAATTTCTATACCTGATTTTTGCAAAAACTGAGTAGGCAGTTCTCCACCTGCAAAAATATACACCAGATCATTTTCCAACATAATTAATTTCCCATCCCCATCTTCAATTAAAACTTCATGATCTTCTATTTTTTTAACATTGGAATTGAATAGAACATTTACCTTACCATCTTCAAAAGCCTGTTTTATAGCCGTACTATTTCTTGGTTTAAGCCTGCTGAATTGCTCACTTCTGTAGGACAGGGTCACATGATTGTTGTCTGCCAGTGATAGAGCACTTTCAATAGCCGAATCACCACCACCCACTATCAGAACATTTTTGTGAAGTACCAGTTCCGGTTCTATAAGCCTGTAAGTTACCTTTTCAAGTCCTTCACCATCGACCGAAAGCTTACGGGGTGTGCCGCGCCTTCCGATGGCAAGAAGGACCTTATCCGCAGTAAAGCTTTGGTCATCCTGGGTTGCAATAGAAAAACCTACACGATGTTGTTCGATTTTTTCGACCTTACAATGTTCTTTGATATGAATGTCATGGGTCGAGATCAGATCCATCCAGATCTTTAATAATTCTGTTTTGCTGGTATTATAAAGTTTGATCTTACCATATCCGGGCAAGTCCATGGGGGCAGTCATAATTATTTTTGATCTCGGGAAATTGAACACCGTCCCACCCAGGGAATCCTGTTCAAGAACTACGACATTCATGCCATATTTTTTTGCCTGGAGAGAAGCAGCGATGCCGGCAGGGCCGGCTCCGATGATGATCAGATCATATTGGCACCGGTGATCTTTATTTAAGGTTAAAGCAATATTATCTACTGCTTGTTTGCCCTGTTCCACACTATTTTTGATCAGACCCATCCCTCCCAGCTCTCCTGCTATAAAGATACCGCGGACATTTGTTTCAAAATTCTGATTGACGTGTGGCAGATCGACCCCTCTTTTTTCTGTACCTATTCTTAATGAGATAGCTTCTACTGGACAGGCATGAAAGCAAGCACCATGACCAACACACCGGGAAGCATTTATCAGGGTTGCCCTTCCGTTTCTGATACCGATGATATCATCTTCAGGACAGGCAATGATACAAGCACCGGTTTTGATGCAGGTATTGGTATCAATATAGGGATATAAAGACACCGGTTCGTGGATGCCTTCCTCTATAGCTTTTTCAATTTTTAGCTCAGATTGATTAGTCTCTCTTTTTAATTTCCTTAAATAGATAAATAAAATAAAAATGCAAATCAATCCTACAGTTCCATATACTAATAATTCAGCCATTCATTCACAGTTTTAAAATACCCACCTTGCCCCAAATGTTAAAGTAATAATAACATGGATCACCATGATGATCAACATGATCAATGCAAAGGGTAAGTGGGCTATGTGCCAGTATCTGAACAAACGTTGCATAGCTTCGAGATATTGGATCTTGCGTGTGAGGGAGATTTCTATAGACACCAGGTTCATTATTGGTTTGATCTCTTTATTTTCCAGTTTTTTGTCTTTCAATTCCTGCCTGATATCTTTTTTGATCTTTATATTATCAATATATTGGGAGAAAAAACCAAAAAATCCTGCCCTTACCCGGGATGCCTTTGTTTTTGCTTCTGACAATATATATTCAAGATCTATATCCGGCACAGACTCATCCAAGTTCAGATCAGAAGCTTTCTCGGCCATGAGATTTTGTATTTCATTTCTGCTCAAAGCCTGGCCTTCTATAGTCCGTGGTATCTGCAGATAAATAAACCGGCCCAGGATACCACTTGCCACCACAGCGATCATACTCCAGAAACTAACGGACACTATACCTCCGAATTTAAATGATGTATGGAATAAGATCATAACCGGACCTAATGCACATAGAAAAATGTGGAATTCCAGCCAGTATTTTAAAGCGCCCAGACTATATAAAATTCTGTAACGCTTCCTTGCCATATAACCAAAAACCCCGATCACTATGAGTAAAGTTCCAACGATACCCAGGCCATGACCATACAAGCCGCTCGCCTTAAATTTATTGTGATCCGGATGATAAAAACGTTCTTCTAAGGATGTTGAATAATAGGAATAGCCCTTCACGCTCAGAAACACTGCTGCGAAAATTACGATGGCTGTTAATGTGCCCACATAGATGCGATGAGTAAGGGGTCTCACCTTTAAAATTTATGGTTCAATGGTTGGAATTTTTTTTAAAACTATAATAGAACTCCTTAACAATGTGATCCATACATTGTTGACATTTATTGATTTAAGGGTTTTGTAGTATCTTTACTTTTTGCATTTTAAACATAAATTCAAATTGGTGAAAGGGTCGTTTATAGTCACAGATGTTATTAACCTTAGTTTGGCTATTTCAGAGCACTTGCCTCAACTGTTAAAAAACCATGTGATTCTGCTGGATGGACCCATGGGAGCAGGAAAGACCACTTTTGTTTCAACTTTGTCAGCATTGCTCGGAGCCATGCTTACTCCGTCCAGCCCGACTTTTTCCATCGCCAATGAGTACCCCCTGGCCAGTCCTGTGATGGGTTATAAACAGATCATCCATATGGATCTATACAGATTTAAATCGGTGGATGAGATCCTTCAAAGTGGTATAGAAGACTATCTGTATATCATGAGCAATCTGGTCATCATCGAATGGCCTGAACTGATTGAGCCTCTTGTAGTAGAGCCATTTACAAGGTTGAATATAGAAGTTAGGGAAAATCATTTGAGGAAATTTGTATATTTAAACTAAAATCTACACATCTTGGCAAATCCATTGATCAGAGAAGAACACATGACTCAGGGAGAGGTCCTGGAAATACCCAAAAAACAACAAAATCTTTCCATTGGCATCCTTAAAGAATCAATGGCTTTGGAGAACAGGGTAGCCCTTGTACCTGCATCGGTAGGATATTTGGTGGGCAATGACCATAAAGTGGTAGTTGAAATGGGGGCCGGTACCAAGTCCCACTTTACTGATCATGAATATGGAGAAGCGGGAGCAGATATCGTTTATTCCAAAGAAGAAGTTTTCAAATGTGATGTCATACTTAAAGTTGCACCTCCGACTCTTGAGGAGATTAGTTACTTTCATCCAAATCAGGTCCTTATTTCACCACTTCAGATTCCTTTGATCTCAAAGGAATATATCAATAAATTGCGCCAGAAAAGGGTAATTGCCCTTGCCATGGAATATATGAAGGACGATGATGGATCTTTTCCCCTTGTCCGTATCCTGAGTGAACTTGCCGGGATCAGTGCTATCCTTACTGCAGCAGACCTTTTGACAGCTACTTCAGGTGGAACCGGTGTCTTGCTTGGAGGAATTTCCGGAGTACCTCCTGCCAAAGTGGTCATCCTGGGTGGAGGAGTAGTGGCTGAATATGCAACGCGGACAGCTCTGGGGTTGGGTGCAGGAGTCTATGTTTTCGATAACAATATATATAAACTCATGCGTTTGCAAGCAAGAGTAGGCCAACGTCTGTATACTTCTTCCATCAACCCCACCTATCTTATGAATGCACTTCAGGATGCGGATGTCGTAATTGGAGCTGTACATTCAAAGGCGGGACGGACACAACTGATCGTGAGTGAAGCAATGGTATCCAAGATGAAACCCGGATCAGTGATCATAGATGTGAGTATCGATCAGGGTGGATGTTTTGAAACTTCTGAAGTTACAACACTCGAGAAACCAACTTTTGAAAAATATGGGGTAATCCACTATTGTGTACCCAATATTGCTTCCAAAGTTCCAAGGACAGCCTCCATAGCCATCAGTAATATCATCACACCCATCCTTGCAAAGGCAGGGAGTGCAGGAAGTATCGAAAATGTGCTGTTCAGCCACATCAACCTGCGCAATGGGGTTTATACGTACAAGGGTTGTTTAACCAATCTTTATCTTTCTTCAAGATTTGGTATAAAATACACGGATCTGGATCTGCTGATCACTTCGATATTGTAGACTGCTAGTTTCCATTCAACTAAGGAGAGCCGTTTTTACTGTCAGTTAAGGATTCCAATTTATACCAAAAAGAAAAAGCAAAATAGTTCAACCCCGTTCGGGGTTGTTGGTGCCCACTAATATACCCCGGGTTCTACCCGAGGCTACTATTGTTCAAGCCTTTTAGGCTTGTTTACTTGATTCAGTATATTTACAAATCCGTTAGATTCTATTTGACATCTCAATTCTTTAGGTAATCCAAATGTATTAACTTGACCATGAAATAAAACACAACGAACCCGAAAGGGGTTAAACTATAGTAGCCCCGACTAAAAGTCGGGGTCTGATTTGAAATGTTTACCAACCCCGGATGGGGTTGAATTATAATTTGAACTAACCTAAATTGGGTTGGATTATTTTCATCAAAAACTTACATTGGTGAGTTTATTCGTGATCGTAAAGGTATTTTTAAAAGTACCTCCTCAATACCTCCTGGATAAGTTCGTGATCCCTAAGGCTTTTAAAATTGATAATTTTTTAATTATTACAATTTCCGGGAGACGACTTTATTCGTGTAATTCCTGGATTAATTTTTATTGTCCCCTAACAATTAATATTAATTGAAGATAAAGCTAATGAAAAATGGCCTTAATATTTGCAATAAGCAGCAGTTATTAAG
>JAYUWT010000549.1:0-7063 GCA_043753405.1 Saprospiraceae bacterium
AAGCTAATACTGTACCGAATTGTAATTCCTTGTTCCTTTTTCATCTTTTGTCAGTTATTTTGTTTAAAAAACTGTCAACTTATATCAGGACAAGACACCGATTACCGATTACCGATTACCGATTACCGATTACCTATTTTTTCTCTCTGTGAAACTCTTTTTTAACCTCTGTGCAACTCTGTGATAACCTTCAATTGGCTAAATGGCTGATAGCTACTGGCTGATGGCTTTTTTGTTGAAACGAGTTTATTCATCCTCTCGATTATTACAAATTAATGATTGCCGACACTCATCACCTATCACTCATCAATCATTACTTTTCATTGATAGCACTGACAGCCTTCAGATGGATCAGTTTAAATACCAATTCTTTTAATAATTCTCCATCATTATTTAATGTATTTTCAACTCCTTTAGAATATTGATCATATTTTTTGAATAAATGTAAGGCATGGTCAAGATCCTGGATCTGAAAATATTGCAATGCAGCTTTATATTCCCTAATAGCTGATATACTACGTGAATTAATCACAGTTGTGATTTGACTTTCCGTAGAAGCTCCTGTAGCTTTAAGTGTATACAATTTTAAAAAGCTATTGAACATGGAGCCCAGGATGACCACAAATGGTTGTTTATTTAAATTGTCTTTAAGATAGTTTACTATGAGTTGAGCTTTAAATGCATTGTTTGTAAAAATAGCTGATATGAGTTCATATACATTAAACTCCCTGTTGATACCTATGAAGTCTTCAATATGTTGTTGTGTTATAACTTTTGACTCACCAATGGCGATTATGGTTTTCTCTATTTCATTGTGGATCTTCTTGAGGTCTGTACCCAGAAATTCGCCGATCAGGGCAGCATTTGTATCTGAGATCGTTTTTCCATGCCGTTCCACTTCTCCTTTTATCCAGGAAGGTATTTGATTGTCGTACAAGTTTTTTGATTCAAAAAAACCAAATTTGTTTTTAATGAGTGCGCCAAGTTTTTTTCTTCCATCCAGGTTTTTACCATGGTGAGCCAATACAAGTATAGAAGTTTCATATGGACCCTCGGCATATCTGGTTAATTCTTCAATGTCCTTTAATTCCTGAGCATTTTTCACTACAATAAGTTTATATTCTGCTCCTAATGGATATTGGGCTAAGCTATCTATGATACCGGTAACACTTACTTCCTTTCCATAAAATATTTCTAAATTAAATGCTTTCTCATCCTCTTCCATCAAATTTTCGATAAAAGAATCTGTAAGCAGGTCTATGAAATAGGACTCCGGACCTTGTAACGCATATATTGGATATGGTTTTTTATTTTTGATCTGCTGAATAACATCAGCATATGTCAATAGAGGCATTTTAAATAATTGAATTGCAAATGTATATAAACAACATTATACCTGAAATAAAATTTGAGAGTTTACCTTGTCATGTATTCCTTATCGAACGATTCCAGAGTATGGATGATCAGCCTGAGGAGATTGTCAGTACTTTTTTGGACTACCTCCACCACTTCATCTATGTTAGAAGATAAAAGGGGTGTCTCAGCTATAAATTGATTAGAAACTATGGATAAAGCATTAACCTTCAAGCCACTATGATTTGCAGCTATTACCTCAGGAATGGTAGACATGCCGATAATATCTGCACCCAGTAGCCGTGCCATTTTATATTCGGAAGGAGTTTCAAAATTGGGACCGGGCAGGCCCAGATATACTCCATTGCAGATTTGCTGATTTAATATTTCTGCACTTTTATTTATAAGGTCATAACCTGTTCTATCATAAGCCATACTCATGTCAGGAAATCGAGGGCCAATGTTTTCATCGTTTTTTCCTCTTAATGGATTGTCATGATGAAGATTAATGTGGTCTGAAATATTTACTATACTACCTGCTTTAATAGACGGATTTACACTTCCGGAAGCATTGGTCAAAATCAGGTATCTGATACCAAATTTTTTTAAAACATACACCGGATATACCACTTCCTGCATTGAATATCCTTCATAGTAATGAAATCTGCCATCCAGTATCAGTACTTCAATTCCATTCAGATCCATAAGTAACAGGTTGCCATTGTGGGAGGGTGCTGAAGTAATTTGAAAATATGGGATATCAGCAAAAGGAATTTTATGTCTTACTTTCATTCCAACAAGCATAGCAGACATACCTGTACCAAGTTGTATTGCTATTAATGGTTTGCAACCATTTAAACGGGAGTCCAAAAATTTTACTGTCGATAGTATTTTATCTAATTTTTCCATGAATTTGCAAGGATAAATACAAATATGCAAAATAATATTTCACATATTACAAATATTCAGTCAATAAAGATTGGAAATTATTAATACTTCATTACTTTTGTGGCAATATTACCATATTAATTCTGTTATTGACGATCGTCAACTTAAAAACCTATGAGCGAACATAAGATTTGGCTAAAAAACTATCCCAAAGAAATTCCTGCCGAGATCGACTCATTTGGTTATGCTAATTTAAAAGAATTTGTAGAATCAACATTAGCGAAAGGAGGTGATAAAACCGCTTTTATCAGCATGGATAAAAGCATCTCTTACAAAGAGATTGAAAAACAATCACGAAATTTCGGGGCATATCTGCGTTCTATTGGATTGGTGCCGGGGGATAAAATCGCTTTGATGATGCCCAATATCCTTCAATATCCTATTGCATTATTCGGTGCCATAAGGGCAGGCATCATCGTGGTGAATACCAATCCGCTATACACGCCACGTGAAATGCTCTTGCAGTTTAATGATTCAGAAGTAAAAGCAATTGTTATTGCTGAAAATTTCGCTTATAACCTTCAGGAGATAATTGATCAAACTGGCATAGAGCATGTTATCCTGGCAAGTATTGGTGAAATGCTTGGAATGTTGAAAGGTACGATCGTCAATTTTGTGATCCGCAATGTAAAAAAGATGGTTCCGGCGTTTAAAATTAATAAAGCCGTGACTTTTTCGAAGGCTCTGAACTTAGGAAGATCTCAAAATTTGCCTGAGATTACGAGCAATTTAGATGATACCATCATTTTGCAGTATACAGGGGGGACTACCGGTATAGCAAAAGGGGCTATGCTGACCAACAGAAATTTATTGGCAAATCTCGAACAGATCAGAGTAATTTTCCTTTCTGTATTAAAGCAGGATAAAGAGTTGAGTCTTTGCCCACTGCCTATGTATCATATATTTGCTTTCACAGTAAATTGTCTGGCTTTAATGAGTTTAGGTTGCCCGTCAGTCCTCATAGTCAATCCGAGGGATATTCCGGCTTTAGTAAAGGAATGGAAAAAATACAAAGTTTCAATTTTCCCTGCTGTAAATACACTTTTTATAGCTTTATTGAATAATGAAGAATTTACCAAAATAGATTTCAAGGATCTAAAAGTACCTTTTGCTGGTGGAATGGCATTGCAAACAGCTGTGGCAGAAAGGTGGAAGAAGTTGACAGGGGTAAGAATAGTGGAAGGTTATGGTTTGACTGAAACTTCACCTGTGGCATGTGTTAATCCATTGGATGGTTCAGAACGAACCGGCAGTATAGGATATCCTGTACCATCAACTGATATGAGATTAGTCGACGACAATGGACATGAAGTGCCTCAGGGGGAAAACGGAGAAATCCAGATCAAAGGTCCACAGGTGATGAAAGGATATTATAACAAACCTGAAGAAACAGCTGCTGCGATCAAAGATGGTTGGTTTAGTTCCGGTGATATTGGCATGATGGAAGCGGATGGGTATTTTAGAATAGTAGACAGGAAAAAAGACATGATTCTGGTATCAGGGTTTAATGTGTATCCAAATGAAATAGAAGATGTAGCCATCATGCATCCTAAAGTTTTAGAATCTGCAGCTATTGGAGTGGAAGACGAAAAATGTGGTGAACATGTAAAACTATTTGTAGTCAAACGTGATTCTACTTTAACTAAAGAAGAGTTGATGGAGCATATGAAAAAGAATTTAACAAACTATAAACGTCCCAAAGAGATAGAATTCAGGGCTGACCTTCCCAAGACCAATGTTGGTAAGATCCTGAGAAGGAAATTAAAAGAATAGAAATTCACACATACCGAGATATAAGAATTTAAACTGTTTAAGATTTTACTATGCGATTTATTTATTTATTATTCAGCTTGATCCTGTCAAGTGTATTTAACATTAATCTACAAGCTCAGAACAAATTATCAAGAGAATTAGACATCCGAAAAACTCTTTCTGTAGTTGTAGAAAAAGATATAATTAGTACTAAGCCAGATTCGGCTGAATTGAATCTGATTGGTTTGAAAAAAGAAGGCAACGCCACTTTTTTTAGAATTGATCCTGGTGCAATTGAACAGATCATTCATGAACAACCCGATCTTTTAAGAATTTCCGTCCCTTATGGTGAAAGTGGTGAAGAGTTTACAATGATATTATATAATCAAAATCCATACACTATAGACGCTTTTGTATCTACTAATGAAGGTATCAGATATCAAATGTCACAAGGAGCTTTTTATAGAGGTATTATAGAAGGGGACACAAAGAGCCTGGTTGCCATTAGCTTTTTTGAAGAAGAGATGAACGGAGTTATTTCATCTTCTCATTCTGGGCAGTTTGATCTGGGAAAGACAGGTAAATCTGACATCCATGTGATCTACGGTGCTAATACATTGCCATTCAAAGATCGATTCAAATGTGGTAGTGATGAACTGGAAGCCACACAGGGCGAAAACGATGAGAATATTATAGAAACAAGGGATGAAGGAGATTGTGTCAAAATATATTTCGAGGTATCATATACAATATTTCAAAATAAAGGAAGTGTAGCCAATGTTGAGACTTTCGTTAATGGTTTCTTCAATGTAGTGTCTGCTATTTACGACATCGAAGATGTGGAAGTTGCTATTTCAGAGATTTTTGTCTGGACCACTCAGGATCCTTTTCCAAACAATGATGCCGGAGATGCACTTGATTTTTTTATGGATTACAGGCCTGATTTCAATGGAGATCTGGCACAACTGTTGGCAAAAACCCCTAATAATAATGGTGGATTAGCCTGGATTGATGTTTTATGTGATGATGGTTATGAATATTCTTACGCAGATATTAATTATACATTTTCCACTTTTCCAAATTACAGTTGGACAGTCATGGCAGTGACCCATGAATTAGGACATAATATTGGTTCCAATCATACGCATAATTGTAACTGGCCGGGAGGAGCAATAGATAATTGTTATGAAACAGAAGGAACATGCGGGCCTGGCCCAAATCCACCTAACGGTGGTACGATCATGAGTTATTGCCATCTGACAAGTGAAGGAATTAACTTCAATAATGGTTTTGGTCCGCTTCCGGGAAATAAAATCAGACAAGAAATATCTACAAAACAATGTTTGGAGCCTTGTGGATCTCAGTGTCCTACCTTTGTTTTGACAGGTTCAGCTATTCCTGTAACTTGTTTCGGATTGACCAATGGTGCTATCATTCTCAATCCACCTTCAGTTGGACAATTCCCTTATAATTATCTTTGGTCTAATGGAGCCACCACTCAGAATTTGTCAAATTTATCTCCGGGATCATATACGGTTACGATTACAGATGCTAACAATTGTATTGGAAATCAAACATTTACCATTACAACTCCGGCGCAATTAAATGCATTTGCAAGTCAAAACAATGTAACTTGTTTTGGCGCTAACAATGGTTCTATATCATTAACACCGGAAGGGGGAACACCTCCATATTCTTACATTTGGAGTAATGGTGTTATGAACAGTTCAGTCTCAAACCTTGCTCCCAACACCTACTTTGTCACTGTGACGGATCTTAATAATTGTTCTCTTATACAATCTTATATTATTGACCAGCCCCAGCAACTTGTGATCAATGAATCTATAGGCAATATCTCTTGTTTTGCTGAAAATGATGGTATTATAAGTGCATCTGCAACAGGTGGAACAGGTGGAATATTCTATTCATGGAGTACAGGTGGAATCGGAACGATCATCGTTAACCTTGGTCCCGGCAGTTATTCTGTATCTGTAGTTGACATTAATTTATGTCAGGCAGTAGAAACATATTCTATTACTGAACCATCCAATTTGATAGCTGTAGTAAGTACTACATCTGCATCCTCACCTCTTGTTGCAGATGGAACAGCCCAGGCCTTTGTTTCCGGAGGAACACCCGGATATTTTTATAACTGGTCCAATGGAGCTACTACACAAAATATTACTAATTTGGGAGTAGGCAGTTATTCTGTTACTGTGACAGATTCACACGGATGTAATACTGTCCAATACTTTTCTATTGATGCTCCGGATTGTCAACTTTCAGTAAATGTAGTGCCAATGCCGGTGTCGTGTACGGGTGGAAATAATGGACTTGCTACGGCCAATGTTTCAAATCCTTTGGGCAACGTAACTTACCAATGGTCCAATGGGGCACAACTCAAACTGTTTCAGGTCTATCTTCCGGTACGTACATCGTGACAGTAACAGATAATGCATGTTCGATAATCAAAACGGTCAATGTAACGAGCCCGGCACCAATATCAGTGACTTCATCTTTCATATCACCGACCTGTACCAATAATAATGGATCTTTATCAATTAATATTTCAGGAGGAGCCGGTAATTACAGCTTTATATGGTCCAATGGAGCAACCAGTCAAAATTTGACAAATTTAGTAGCCGGGACTTATACGGTAACCGTTACTGATCAAAATTTCTGCGTTGCCATATATACTCAGGTAATCAATGCCATAGATAATGTGGCACCTGTTATAAATAATGATATTGTTACTTTATATTTGAATGCTCAAGGACAAGGTAACCTGAATGCTTACGGAGCTGATTATTTCTTTACTGACAATTGTGGATTAGCAGGTATCAGCTATCAGAATAATTTATATAACTGCAATAATTTGGGCAATACTACTACATTGGCAACAGCCATTGATGGATCTGGTAATACTCTGACACAAGTTATCTTTATTAATGTAGTGGATACAGTAAGGCCACAAGTTATATGTCCGGCTAATATAAAACAAGGTATTTGC
>JAYUWT010000550.1:0-19885 GCA_043753405.1 Saprospiraceae bacterium
GGAATAGCCTCATCAGATTGTCCTCTAATGAAACGAAAAACTGTGAAGAGCCCGGATCACCCTGTCTTCCTGCTCTACCTCTCAACTGTCTGTCCACCCTTCTCGATTCATGTCTTTCTGTGCCGATGATGGCAAGACCACCTGCAGCTTTCACTTGCTCGCTGATCTTGATGTCAGTACCACGACCCGCCATGTTGGTCGCAATTGTAACTCTTCCCGGATGCCCGGCTTCTGCTACGACGTGAGCTTCATTAGCGTGTTGTTTTGCATTCAATACGTTGTGCGGGATACCTCTTAATTTCAGAAACTTACTCAACATTTCAGAAATATCCACGGAAGTCGTACCTACCAGTATCGGCCTTCCCTCGTTCACTAGTTTATTGATCTCGTCGATGACGGCATTGTATTTTTCTCGAGCGGTTTTAAATACAAAATCCTCCATATCTTTTCGGACGATGGCTCTATTGGTAGGTATCACGGACACATCCAGTTTATAGATCTGCCATAATTCACTTGCTTCCGTTTCCGCAGTACCCGTCATACCGGCAAGTTTGTGATACATCCTGAAATAATTCTGTAGTGTTACTGTGGCATAAGTTTGTGTCTGATCTCCAACTTTGACATTTTCTTTTGCTTCCAGTGCCTGGTGTAATCCATCAGAATATCTTCTGCCTTCCATTACACGTCCGGTTTGTTCATCCACGATCTTTACCTCACCATTGACGAGGATATAATCAGTATCTTTTTCAAATAAAGCATAAGCTTTCAAAAGTTGGTTGATAGAGTGTAACCTTGTGGACTTGATCGTATAATCCTGGATAAGTTTTTCTTTGGCAGCAGCTTTTTCCTCCATATTCAACGAGCTATCCTGCTCAACATTATGAAGTCCAAGCGCTATGTCAGGCAGACTGAAAAATTCTCCGTCTTCCATACCCTGTGCCATGTATTCAGCACCTTTCTCTGTAAGTTCTACGCTCCTGGTTTTTTCTTCTATAGTAAATAAAAGTGGTTCATCAGCAGTGTGCATATGTTTGGATTGCTCCTGCATAAAGTGATTCTCTGTTTTTTGCAGGACTACTTTAACACCTTCCTCACTCAGATATTTGATCAATGCTCTGTTTTTAGGCAAAGCACGATATGATCTGAACAAGGCTATTCCTCCTTCACCTTCATTGATACCCGTACTTCCGGTAGCAATTAATTTTTTTGCTTCTACTATATAATTGGTAGCAAGTTTCTTTTGAGCTTCTACCATTCTTTCAACTCGTGGTTTCAATTCATTGTATTCCTGTTCGTCTGCACCTTCTGGTATTGGTCCCGAAATGATCAATGGCGTCCTCGCATCATCTATCAAAACTGAATCCACCTCATCGACCATAGCGTAATGATGTTTCCGCTGAACGAGTTCGTCCGGTGTAGTCACCATGTTATCCCTCAGGTAGTCAAAACCAAATTCATTGTTGGTGCCATAAGTTATGTCGCAAAGATAAGCGGCCCTTCTTTCCTGACTATTTGGACGGTAATTGTCTATACAATCTACAGTAAGTAGAAGGAACTGAAATAAAGGTCCATTCCATTGAGAGTCCCTTTTTGCAAGGTAATCATTGACAGTTACGATATGTACACCTTCTCCGGAAAGTCCGTTGAGATAAGCAGGAAGTGATGCAACCAACGTTTTTCCTTCACCGGTAGCCATTTCTGCTATCTTACCATTGTGCAAGACCATCCCACCTATGAGTTGCACATCGTAGTGTAACA
Organism: Saprospiraceae bacterium; assembly: GCA_043753405.1. Lineage (GTDB taxonomy): Bacteria > Bacteroidota > Bacteroidia > Chitinophagales > Saprospiraceae > Parvibacillus. The sequence goes on from JAYUWT010000550.1 coordinate 1,759, forward strand.
TGTTCCATTTTATTTCTGTCCCGCCGGCTTTCCAGCTATTTTTCCAATAAGCCTTACCTTCCTCAAGCCTCACATAATCATTTTTGGCTGCGATGGCTATGTCATGTTCAGTGGCAGTGACTTCGATTTCTTCATTTTCGTTTAATCTATTAGCAGTTTCTTTTACCACGGCGAATGCTTCCGGTAAGATCTGCATTAACACATCTTCCAGATGGTTATTCCTTTCTTTTTTTAATTTGTCGATCTGATCGAAAAAATCCTCTTTTTCATGGATGTTGTTAGTAGCTTTTGCCTGATTTTCAAGGGACTCAATATCATTATCAATGCCTTGCAGATGGTCTTTGACTCTTCCTCTGAATTCATTGGTTTTCTGACGTAGTTCATCATTGGATAAAGTTGCATATGAGTCGTAATGCTGATTGATCTCATTGATCATCGGCATATATGACTGAACATCCCTGTCGGCTTTGGTACCGAACATCTTTTTTATGAAATCGAACATTTTAGTATTTTTATTAAATTCATATGATTAATTTCGCTTTCCGGCAAAACTATTCATCTAGTTTTTTTATTTTCTCCAATTAAAAGTGCAAAGGTACGTTTTAATAACACATAGCACCTTGCTCACCAATAATTTTATAGAATGATTAACAATGATTCAAGCTTGCAAATCACTGACCATTATTTTAAAAAGGAGATAACAAATGCCAAAATGTCGTTAATTTCAAAGAGTTTGAAAATAACAGGTTATTTTGTCCTTTTTGTCTTTGGCTGTTCATCCTGCAAGACAGATCAGAAACCCAAACTTCCTTTTGTTGAATTTTATTTTCCTCTCGAAGATTTATCCGAAAGCAAAGTATACCGTTATAAATCTACCCATGACAGCCTTAGCGATCAGATCTGGGTGCTGAGATCTGCACATCAGGATCATAAAATAATTCTCAAAGGAGCGATCTTTCAAACGGATGGTTTGCTTACCCATCTTTGGAAAGAAGAACAAACTTCAACTGGGCAGGTAATGACTGAATATTCGCTCGCTCTGAACTCTTTCGACAAACCCTTAACGAATACCGAAATAATCCAGGACGATATCTTTCCTTTTGAAGCATTAATAAATGGCATTTTCCTTTTCAACATGAAATGGAAAGAACCTAATGATACCAGTGTATCATATGAACTTATCCGTAACAGGATATTTGTCGGAGACACTATGATGACAGTTATGGGTAAACCAACAAAGACCATCCATTTCAGGATTATGGAACGCGTCGAGGTAGATGATGAGGGCATCCTGGGGTTAGATCTGAGTGGAGATGAGTTTTACGCTCAGGGTATTGGACTGGTTGTGTTTGTTAAAAACCTGGATGCAAAGAATAGGGTGGTATACGAGTTGGATTCGATCTATGAAACTAAAGATTATCTGCCGAAAATGAAGATTAGAGACCCCTTTGGAAATAAGTAGGATCTTGTAACTTTAGAATTGCAGCTTTTAGCTTCAATTGAGCTGTAAAATTTTATCACAAAGAATTCAATATTGCGCAGCTTGTCTTTATAGCAAATGTTAGGGTCTCGATTTTGAGTTCATTGTATTTAAGAGCTTCAAGTTAATATTCCTAAATTATTAAGCAATCAACTTTCATTAACTGTGTATCAGGTATGACATAGAGGTACGCAAAGGGATTCCAGCTAAAGCTGAAATTTTGGCTTCGCAAGAACTTTAACACAAAGAAATTTATTTACGCAAAGCGTGACTCTATTGTAACATTTTAGAGAATCGTGTTTACTTACATTGTAATTTAAGGGCTTTAAATTCAATGACTCGATATGCAAGATGATAAATTACAATTTTCCAAGTATCAGATATGAGAGAGAGTTACACAAAGGGATTTCAGCTGAAGCTGAAATTTTGGCTTCGCAAGTATAAGCATGTTAGATTTAGCAGTTATTCTGTTACAGCGATTTTTATAATCTATCTTTTTTCCATTTAATTATTCCAATTCAATTTCACATAATAATTAATTAACCGCATGTACACTTTTTAGGCTGTCATTCAACATTCAACCTTCAAAATTCAACATTTCATTTCTGCATTTATAATTTATCATTAATAATTTACAATTAAACATTTATAATTATTCTCCGGATTTTCGTTCTAACTTTGACACTTCATTAAATAGTCAATATGAATTATTTTTATAGGATCGTTTTCCTATTGTTTTTTTGTTTTTCCGTCAGAACTACTTTTGGCCAGATCCCGGCACCGGAGTTGTATTGTATCTCTTCCGACACTATTCGTTGGGATCCCCCGATCATTGGTTGTGGAGCATTTCAATCATACGATCTTTATTACTCCCTCAGTTTCAACGGACCTTATATCTTACTTGCTAAGATCACTGATGCTACACAGGTAAGTTATGTTTTTAATAATCCACCGGCAGGCGTTAAATATTATTATATGACAACAACGGCGGCCTGCCCGGGTTTATACTCACTATCTTCTGATACATTGGATAGTGCTTCCCCTTTACCCGTGCAGATCCAGGTAGTATCAGTGACGGGCAGCGATATTGATATTTTCTGGTCGGCAGGATTATCTCCGGAGACAAGCGCATATGTAGTTTATAAAGGGCTTGGCGGAGGAGGCGTAGTGGCTTTGGATACAGTCACTGTCCTGAATTATACCGATATTAATAAACAAACCCAGGATTCAGTCTTTACCTATTATATATCAGCCTTGGACAGGTGCGGAGGCACAAGTATTTTCTCACAACCGCACGCGACAATATTATTGGATGGATCAATTGACACATGTACAAAAGAAATAATATTGACATTCACCCCCTATGTAGGCTGGCCCGGAAATATCAGTTACGATGTCCTGGTTTCCCAAAATGGCGGCTCAGAGTCCGTCGTGGGTTTCACCACACAAAATACTTTTACATTGAAAAATGTTCCCGACGAAACCAATGTATGCATCCGCATCCAGGCACATGAACCGGCTCAAAATGGATTAAGCTATTCTAATGAGATCTGCCTTCAGACTAAACAAAGTAAAACTATTACTGACCTCTGTCTAGCGACCCTCGATCAGTCGGATTTATCAGGTAATGAACCCAATTCCTCCGGCCTCACTACTTTTGAAGCAAAGACGAATGAAGATATTCCGATCAGTAATTTATTTTTTCAAACAGGCGACACACCGTCAGACCTCCTGAACGCCTCACAAAGCGGGATTAGTCAGGTGAATATCCAGAATTCAGGATCGTTTCAGTTTAACGAAAGTGATGTTACTTATCTGAGGTTGGTTTCCCTCGATGCATGTGGCAATTATACATATTCAAATTATATCACAAATCTTATTCTGGACGCCCATCTGAAACCAAATAATGAAATAGATTTTAAATGGAATGTGCTTGATTGGGAAAATGCAACAGTATTGAGTTACCGTTTGGAGAGATTTACCTCGGGAACCACAACTGAAGTAATCGCTTCCGGTGACGGTTCCTTTTTAGAATACAGTGACCTTCTTGTAGAAGGAACTGATGTGGATACCAGATATTGTTACAGGGTAGTGGCAACACTCCAGCTAAACTGCCTTGCGGGTTTGATGGATGGAATTGCTGTTTCAAATATTGCCTGTGTAGAAAAAACAGCGGGTGTTTATATGCCCAATGCTTTTATTCCCGGTGGTTACACCCCTGAATTTTTACCTGTCTTCATTTTTAAAGAGAGCCTGATCAGTTATGAAATGTCGATATTCGACCGTTACGGCGGTAAAGTTTTTACTACAAGCAATACCGAAAAAGGATGGGACGGCAACAAAAGAGATCAACCCATGCCCAATGGTGTTTATACATATCTGGTGAAACTTGTTTCGTCGAATGGCGCTAAAGATGAGAAAAAAGGTAGCGTGACGCTGATCCGGTAGGATAAGTAATTAGTAATAGGTAATTGGTAATACTGTTTATAAATAAGCTGGCCCGAATTTATATGTATGCTGGAGAGAGTTTTTATGTAGGCTGGCGCGAGTTTTTAACTTGTGCCCTATAATAACTCAACCCTCCTCCTCCTCATTCAACATAAACCGCTCTGCTTCCGCCAATCGCTCCGGACTGCCAGTCTCCAACCACATAATTTCGTTGCTTGCTACATAAGCCTGGATCTGGAATTCTCCGGCACAACTTAAGTAAGCGGGTATCATGGGGAAGGGCTTATTCCCATAAATAGTCTTATACTTTCTGATCAGTTCAAGATCGATCATATGAATACCACTGAATGCATAAAGATCCGATTTTTCCATGTGGGTATCACCGATGCTCTCTTTGGTTTTGTAATTATACCAACCCGTAAGATGATTATTTTTGTCGAAAGCAAGTTTTCTCGAACTATCCCTGTCCTGTACAATCAAGGTGGCCCGGGCATCGGAGTGTAAGTGATCCACATTCAACAAGGACAGGTCCATATTGGTCAGCACATCTGTATTGAAGATAAGGATATTCCTGGTGTCCTTCATGAGGGGCAGGGCTGCCACCAATGCACCACCTGTGTCCTTAAGCTCTTTTCTTTCATCGGAGACCAGGATCTCGATGTTATATTTATTGGAAGACAGATGTTTGATGATCTGCTCTCCGAAGTGGTGGACATTGACGATGATCGATGTTACTCCCTGTGATGTCAGGTAAGAAATCGCATGGTCCAACATACACTTTCCGGCGCAGGGAACGAGGGCTTTAGGTGTGAAATCCGTAAGTGGCCGTAAGCGGGAACCGAAGCCTGCAGCCAGGATAATTGCCTGCATCTTATTTTTTAGTTTTAGCCAAAGCCTTAGGTTTTACTGCTGCTTTTTTAGCTGTTTTTTTTGCCGGTGCTTTAGCTTTTTTAGCAAAAGCACCCGGTTCCTGAGTCTCAATGATCGACTTCACCTCCTCGAGGCTTATTTTGGATAACTGATCATCAGTAAAGTTCTGGCCTTCTTTGTTTTTACCAAGTTTAAGCATCTTCTTGCCAAATCGAATGAATGCACCCCAACGTCCGTTTTCAATGGCAATTTTTTCACTTGCCCATTGTTGGATGAACCTGTTCGCTTCCTTGCTTATCTTGGCAGTAATCAATTCATTCATTTCCTCCTGGGTGATGTTTTCCAGATTATAACGACGCGGAACATTGATATACAGGTCATTCCATTTAATGAAAGGTCCAAATCTCCCAGTACCTTTTGTAATGCCTTTACCCTCAAAGTTCCCTACGGATGCCTCTGCTCTTTTTTTATTTTCTATGACTTCTATTGCCCTGTCAAGATCTACACTGTAGGCATCTTCACCTTTTGGAAGGCTCACAAACGCATCACCAAATTTCACATAAGGTCCGAATCTGCCTACATTGACCGAAATAGTCAGACCTTCATATTCGCCGAGATCAATAGGTAGTGCAAACAAGCCTAATGCTTCTTCCAGGTCGATCGTTTCGAGTGATTGACCAGGTTTAAGATTGGCATATTGTGGTTTTTCATTTTCCGCCAGTTCTTCCGTCTTGCCGATCTGCACAATCGGTTTTCCGTATCTGCTGAGTCTAACTAGGATCGACCTTCCTGTACCCGGATCGATGCCCAATACACGTTCCCCCGTTGCTCTTGCAGCAGTATCTTTTGTTTTTTCAATAGTGTCATGAAAAGGATTGTAAAAATCCTGGATCATTTTGGACCATTCCAGATTGCCTTCTGCAATGATGTCAAATTCTTTTTCGATCTCAGCAGTAAAATGGTAGTCCATAACGGTATTAAAATGCTCCATGAGAAAATCTGTCACAAGCATACCCATATCAGTTGGGAATAATTGATTTTTGCTAGCCCCTGTGTTTTCAGAAAGCATTTCTCCTGTGATCTTATCAGATCGTAAAGTCAGCATTTTGAATTCCCTTTTAACTCCGTCCCTTGATTCTTTGACGACATAACCCCTGTTTTCCTCCATGATCTTGGAGATGGTCGGTGCATATGTAGAAGGCCGGCCTATACCCAGTTCCTCCATTTTTTTGACCAAACTAGCTTCAGTATATCTGGCTGCCGGTTTTGTAAACCGTTGAGTGGCGGTCATTTCATTTAGATTGAGCACCTGGCCTACTTTTACGGGTGGCAGTAATGTATTCAGGGTATCATCTTCTTCATCATCAACTGATTCAAAATAAACACGCAGGAAACCATCAAACTTAACCACTTCACCTAAAGCCGTCAGAAACTGGTCTGGATGAGCTGCTATGGCAATGTCAATTTCAGTTTTTTCAAGAATGGCATTTGCCATCTGGGAAGCAATGGTCCGTTTCCAGATCAGTTCATACAATCTTTCCTGATCCTTGTCAGCATTTATGATCGACTTATTTTCTATATAAGAAGGCCTGATAGCCTCATGTGCTTCCTGTGCGGAATCATTTTTTGTTTTATACCTTCTTGTTTGTACATAGTTGGCACCAAAGTTCTGCTCAATATTAGCTGCTATTTCTGCAAGTGCGGTCTCACTCAGATTGGTGGAATCCGTCCTCATATAAGTGATCAAACCGGATTCATACAAGCGTTGTGCAGCGATCATGGTCCGTTTTACACCAAATCCCATCTTCCTGCTTGCTTCCTGTTGAAGCGTGGAAGTGGTAAAGGGAGGTGCAGGTTTACGCACTCCGGGCTTTACAGTGATGTTATGCACCTTATAAGTAGTACCGATACATTTTTCTAAAAAGCGCATTGCATCTCCTTCCACATCAAATTTCTTGTCAGATTCGGCAATGAGCAAGGTTTTCTTTTCATTACCAACCTCCACCGGAAAGGAAGCTTTAACTTTAAAAAAGGTCTCCACTTCAAATTTTGTGATGTCCCTTTCTCTATCCACTACGAGTCTTACGGCCACTGATTGTACCCGCCCGGCAGAAAGAGAGGCTTTTATCTTACGCCATAATACTTCAGACAGTTCAAAGCCGACCAATCTGTCCAGGACCCTTCTTGCCTGTTGGGCATTGACAAGGTCGAGGTCTAAATTTCGTGGATTAGCTACGGCATTCTGTATTGCACTCTTTGTGATCTCACGGAATACAATTCGTTTTGTGGTGCGTGGATCCAGGCCTAAGACCTCACAAAGGTGCCAGCTGATAGCTTCTCCTTCACGATCCTCGTCCGTAGCGAGCCAAACTTCGTCGGATTTCTTAAGGATGTCTTTCAGTTCTTTGACGACCCTTGCCTTATCAGGTGTAATTATGTAATTAGGTTTGAAGTTGTTCTTGATATCTATGCCCTGATTTCCTTTGTCAAGATCCCTTACATGTCCGTAACTGGATTTTACAACGAAATCTTTACCAAGGAATTTTTCTATTGTTTTGGCTTTGGCGGGTGACTCTACGATTAATAATTTTTGGCCCATACTTGGTTTCGAAATTTATAAAAATTAAAAAATTCCAATGAAAATTATCAAATATGCCGGTTTTGAGCGTGTCTTCATTGGTTTAAACCCCCTGATATCAAGCAAATTATCTGAATTTTAGAGTCAAATCCAGATGTTTTTAAATATCATTTTGGTCTAAATAACGCCACAAACATATAACAAGATATTTGTAATTGTGAAAAAACATAAATTTCAATGTTATATTTATCACTTACTCTTCTAATTTTGCGACCATTATGGGATTATTTGATCTGTTTAGAAAAAAGGATAAACATGAGGACGAGGGTATGAAATATTTAATAGCCGGATTGGGTAATATGGGCGCGGAATATGACGGTACCAGGCATAATGTGGGATTTGAAGTACTGGACTACTTGGCTTCAGAGGCCGGTGTGTCTTTCAAACATGAGCATCTGGGTGATCTTGCAATCGTTAAACACAAAGGCAGAGCTTTTTACCTGCTCAAACCATCTACCTATATGAACCTGAGTGGCAAGGCAGTTAGGTATTGGCTTCAGAAATTATCACTTAAGCAGGAAAACTTGTTGGTCATAACAGACGATCTGAATATTAAATTTGGAAGCATCAGGATCCGCCCCAATGGCTCCGATGGAGGTCACAATGGCCTCAAACATATCAATGAGACCTTTGGCAATCATGTCTATGCAAGAATGCGTATCGGCATAGGGGATTCTTTTTCCAGGGGAAGGCAGGTAGATTATGTACTTGGTAAATGGGATAAAAAAGAAATGGAAGAAATTACTGATATTTTAAAACATGCTTCTTCTGCAGTTTTTGCTTTTGGAACTCTTGGTATTACGGAGACAATGAATAAATACACAAAGAAATGATACAGTATGCGGCTTTTCTGAGAGGTATCAATGTCTCAGGACAAAAATTGATCAAAATGGCTGAACTCAAAATCATGATGGATCGACTGGGTTTTGAGGATGTTCAAACCTATATACAGAGTGGTAACATTTTTTTCAAAAGCAATGAAAAAGATGAGGTCAAGCTCCGGACTCAAATAAAACAAGGTATCCTCGATACATTTAAATTCAATGTGCCGGTCCTGGTATGGACTTCTGAATATATTGCTAAGATCTTAAACCTTAATCCTTATTTCAAGACCCAAACCGAAGAATCCAGATTGTATTATACGATGTTGTCAGAAATCCCAAAGCCCGAATTGGTTGAAAAATTGAACGCCCTGGCCAATGAGACTGATCTCTATACCGTGCATGACAATATTGTTTTCATCCATGTCAAAACCCGGTACAGTGATTCCAAATTTTCAAACAATCTGATCGAAAAGGTCTTAAAGGTAGAAGCCACCACCAGAAATCATGCGACGATGGTAAAGATGAGTGGCGGGTGAAAATTCAGCAATTTAATTGCCGTTGGCTTTAGCCAATGGATAATTTAATTATAACCTGACTATAGTAGACTCTTGAAAATGGATAATTTTCTCAAATAGCATTATATTTATCCACATTTTAGTAAAACACAGTACATGATAGTCAGATTTACTTTGCTTCTTCTATTTTTAAATATTAGTTTTCTCAATTCTCAGGTTGTTATCAACGAGTATTCGGCATCCAACCTGAAAGATTTTACAGACAATTACGGCAAGACGGAAGATTGGATCGAATTGTATAATACAAGCCCTCTGGAGGTCAACCTCGAAGGATGGTTTCTGTCAGACACTGAAGCAAAACCAAATAAATGGGAGATCCCCAAAGATGTCGTTATTGCAGGACATGGGCACTTTATCTTACTTGCATCAGGCAGGAATGAATTTAAAGATGGATATCTGCATGCGGACTTTAAACTAAATCAATGTGAACAGCAGGACTATGTTATTTTATCAAAACCGGATAAAACAATTGTAGATAAGTTTAAAATACCAATTACTCAATTGGGACACAGTGTGACCAGGTCCATAGATGGTGGATCAGATTGGGTCTATTCCTCATTAGCCACACCACTTTATGATAATGCCGCAGCTGTGGAAAGTCAATTCAGATCTTATGCACCAAAGCCAGAGGTAAATATTACTTCAGGTTACTTCGATACAACCGTCGTGATAAGATTAAAAAATAATTTGCCTGAAGATGTACATATAAAATATACACTCGACGGATATGAACCAGATAATTTCTCGGAAGAATTCCATGATAGCCTAATGATAACACAAACATCGATTCTCAAACTGAAGGCATTTTCTGATGATAGTTTGGTATTTCCTGGATTTGTAGAGTTCAATACTTATTTTATAAAAGAAGAATTTAGTTTGCCGGTGTTTTCAGTAGCCGCGGATAAACTCATCGATCTGGCGGAAGGACAAAAAGAATTAAGACCCATAGGTTCTATCGAATATTTTGATCTTTCACGAGAAAGAAAATCTGTTGGTTATGGTGAACTAAACAGCCATGGCCAGGATTCATGGGTTCTAAATCAGCGGAGCCTTGATTGGATAACAAGGGACGAGATGGGTTACGCTGCTGCCATCTATCAACCGCTATTTGAACTTTCTGAAAGAGAAGAATTTCAAAGATTTATTTTCAGAGCATCCGGCGACGACAATTATCCGGCTATCAATGATGGCTTTCATAATGGAAGTGTACATCTGAGAGATGAATACGTACATACACTTGCTAAAGAGGGCGGTATGAGATTGGATGTCAGAAATCCTGAGAGATGTATTCTATTTATAAACGGCCAATACTGGGGAGTATATGCTATCAGGGAAAGACCTGATGACCATGACTATACTGACTTTTTTTATAAACAAGATAAATATGATCTACAATATATACAAACCTGGGACGCAACCTGGTCGGAGTATGGAGATGAAAAGGCACAGGAAGACTGGGTCGAAATAAGGGATTTTGTACTTAACGAAGATATGTCCGTAGATTCCAATTATGCATTAGTGGATGCTAATATCGACCTGGTCAGTTTGTCTGATTATATGATCATGAATCTCAATGTAGTTGCTTCTGACTGGTTGAATTATAATACAGGTTGGTGGAGAGGTTTAAATAAAAAAGGTACGCATCGAAAATGGGGTTATACATTATGGGACAATGATGCCACTTTTGATTATTATATCAATTACAGCGGCGTCCCGAATGTGTCTCCTACCGCATTGCCTTGTGATATTGAAGAAATAGCAGAGTTTATGGATGAATTTTTCGATAACAATGGTTTTGGCCACCACGAAAAGATCCTTTTAAAGCTACTTGATGAGAGTTCTTCCTTTAGACAGTTATATTACAGCAGGTATGCGGATCTGATGAATACAGTTTTTGCTTGTGACAATATGCTTGAAACATTGGATAGGATGATAGCCCGGATCGAACCTGACATGCCCAGGCACATCAACAGATGGGGTGGCTCTATGAATAAATGGCATTCTAATCTTAACAAAATGAAGACTTTTATTGAAAAAAGGTGTGCCAACCTGGATGGAAATTTGATCGAATGTTATGAACCTGACAACTCCTATGATTTGACCATACTTACTGATCCTCCAAGTGTAGCTAATATTACCTTAAATACGCTTACGCATATCCAACTTCCATGGACAGGCCGATATTATGACAAAATGGATCAATTGGTAGAAACAGTCAAAAAAGAGCCTCTTTATGAGTTCTCACATTGGTCGTCCACGGGTTCTAATATTATCTTCAGTGATTCATTATTGACTTCGATGCGGATAGTTCTCAATGGTGATGATACTCTTGTGGCGCACTATAAAAATCCTGTGAGCAAAACTGATGAGGGTAAATTGTCCGGGACAAAAGTATTTCCGAATCCTACCAATGATATTATCAGTATATTGATGAACGAGATTGCAGGTTCAGGTAATTTTGAATGCAGTATTTTGGATGCTTCAGGAAGATCCGTACATTCTCAAAAGCTTATAATGGGACCGGAACAAAATAAAACATCCATATCATTGAATGGTCTTAATATTCCAAGTGGTATTTATTTTATCAGGATCTCATCATCGCAAAATATGGAATATTTTAAATTCACCTATATTCAATAGCAGAAATTATTAAAGAAAAGTCATTATAATCTCTGAAGAAATGTGCAGATCAGTGCGGGACCGGCTTTATAAATATATTGACCATAGTTTCACAAAATAATTTTAAATATTTATCTAATGAAAATTGTAATTATCCTCTTTTTATTAACTTTCACTTCATATCAATGCCTGTCTCAGTATAGTGGCCAAAATGCTGAATTGAAGCAATTGTCCAAAGATTTTATTTCTTCAACCATGGATGGTACTATGACCAACAATGAATCTGTGGGCTTTGCAATAGTAAGGGACACAGTAGTGATCCATTGTGCAAAATGGGTGAGCGGAGAACAAGAAAAAAATGAATTTGTGTATTTGTTACCGGTCAAATCTATTGGAGATATTGAATCCAAAACAATGGAATTGGATGGATTAATTGTCAATATGATCTCTCTTACAAGTAATTCAGGATTACCGGACTTTATTTTTAAATTTGGTTCCGTAGCTGTAGTAAGGCAGGAAATGGCAGGAGGACTATCTGAAGATGATATGACGGTATTTGTGACCATTACCCTGCCAAATATAAAGGATGCTTCAAAATACGATAGATTAAAAACCATACTTTCATCCCTTAAATAAAAATATGCTTCTGTTAAATATTCAACTACTCACTGCTAATTTTTAATAATAAATTATTATTAAATTTATTAAGATGAAGAATAAAGCGATAATACTTACTGTTATTTTACTGATAATTTCTGTAGGTAATTTCATAATATATGTACCGAAACTGAGCATTCGCAATGTCGATATTTTGACTATCGGAGCAATAGGTTTTCTTGGTGGAATTTTGCTGACCTTACTTCTAAGCATAAAGAATAAAATTAAGTAATATACATTTATGGCTTTTTTTTGCCTTAATAACCATATTTTAACCTGATAATTGTAGACATATGGTAATTCGAATTATTATATTTTTGATAATCAATTTTACTGCTCTGGGCATTGGCAGCATTTTTACTAGAGCCGGTGTTAAAAGTACTTGGTATGACAATCTGGAACAGGCTCCATGGACACCTCCGGGCTGGGCTTTTGGAGCAGCCTGGACGACCATCATGATCTGTTTTGCTGTTTATATGGCGTTTGCCTGGATTAAAATATCAAACCGTGATAGATTGATCACCCTGTTTGGAATCCAATGGGCATTGAATATTCTTTGGAATCCTTTATTCTTTTACTATCATATGATTACATCAGGCCTCGCTGTCATTACAATATTGACAATTATCGTGGCTATTATTTTATTCGGACATAGCCAGGAAATGAAAATGAGATCCTGGTGGGCAGCGCCTTATTTTATTTGGTTGTGTCTAGCTACATCATTAAATGCGTATATATTATTTAACAATCAATACCCAATTAATTTCTGAAACCTACCAGTTATAACACTCAAGTCCTAAAACACTTATTTGCCTATTTGCCATAAGGTATCCTTTCGATCACCATTTTCAAAGCAATGATCAATGTTGCTGCACTTATTACGATAACCCAATATTTACGTGGAACCTGCAGTTTACCAACAATGAGTTTTCCGATCAATAATATGAAAATGATCAAAATCACTTGCCCTACCTCCAGGCCAACATTAAAACTAAAAAGTGGTCCGGCCAGATGCTGATCACTTGCCAGCATCATCCTGATACTATTGGCAAAGCCCATGCCATGAATCAATCCAAATCCCAGAGCCATGACATAATTGAACTGGAAATTTTCTGAACCGGAGTATTCACTTTTTATAAATCTAAAATTATTGGCAGCAGTAAGTACAATGGTGCAGGGGATTAAAAATTCGACCCACGCAGAATCAAATCTTACTAAATCATATACACTTAATGCCAGAGTAAGTGAGTGCCCTATCGTAAATGCGGTTACCAAAATAAGAACCTGGCGCCAGTCTTTCCACATAAAAAGTGCAGCCATGGCAAAGATGAACAACTGGTGATCCAATGCATCTGAGCTGATGATATGTTGCCACCCTTCTCTAAAGTAAAAATAAAGCTCCTCCATATGAATTATTTTGAATCCGGCTATCTTGCAACAAAATAATTATATTATTGTAATCATTAAGATTAAATCAATGATTAGCTCTATTTTATCGTCTGTTTAATATCTATTGATAAGTGTCAGATTAATTGATTGATAAGTATTTCGACACCTAATTATTATAGTATAACTATCCTTTTTTTCTCATCTTTGCAACAAAATAAGATATTTGAATATTTCAGCGAAGTTAGCTACACGATACATTTTTGGTAAGAAATCTTCAAATGTCATCAATATTATTTCTGCAATTGCGGTCTTCGGAATTGCTGTAGGCACAGCAGCTTTGATTCTGGTCTTATCTGTTTTTAATGGTTTTGAAGATCTTATTTCCGGCTTATTTCAAAAGTTCAACCCAGATGTAAAAGTTACACCGTTGAAAGGTAAAACCTTTCCGGTGGATACGCTTGTTATTTCTCAATTGTACAAAGTAAAAGGAGTATTAAAAGTTAGTACAACCCTGGAGGAATTGGCTTTATTTGAGTATAAAAACAGTCAGACTTTCGGAGTTTTGAAAGGTGTCGATGAAAATTATAAATATGTCACATCCATTAATTCTTCGATCATCGAAGGAGTATACGACTTAAAGCAAGTCGATCCACCATCTATAGTTTTGGGCGCTGGTGTAGGCCAGCGTCTTGCAGTAGATATAGAAGATAAACTTACTTTTTTAAGAGTCTATACACCCAAAAGGGTTAAAACATCTTCTTTTGAATCGCCTTTTACAACCCGCTTTATTAACCCCGTTGGAATTTTTGCAATTCAACAAGAGTTTGATCAGGAATATACAATCACTTCTCTTGATTTTGCTCGTGAATTATTTGATCATACGAATGATATCAGTGCTTTGGAAATAAAATTGGATTCCTCCATGTTATTAAAAAATACACAAGATGAAATTCATAAAATAATGGGTCCTGAATTTTCAGTCAAAGATAGATTTAGACAGGATGAATCTTTTCTGAAACTTATGAACATTGAAAAATGGATGTCTTATGCGATCGTCTGTCTTACCCTCCTCCTAGTTTCTTTTAATATGATCGGAGCATTGTGGATGATTGTTCTGGATAAAAGACAGGATATTGCTATTCTTAAGGCCCTGGGACTTCATGATAAAAGGATACGTTCAATCTTTATCAATAGCGGCATGCTGTTAAGTACTTTAGGTTTATTTCTTGGTTTTTTCATTGCTATTATTTTGTATATTTTACAAAAAACGGTTGGATTGGTTACCATACCGGAAGGATTTGTAGTGAATACATACCCTATTTCATTAAGGTTACAGGATTTCGTGGTCGTTGGACTGACTGTATTATTTATTGGTTTTCTGGCCAGTATTCCATCTGCCCGAAAAGCCGCCACTATTCAAACAACATTTAATGATTAAACATATGGAAGATTGGGAACTGGATTTCCACTGGTTAAAAGCCAGACACCAGGTCAAAGACCTTATGAATCAGGAAAAATTACCTGAATTAAATACTATTTTACTATTGATAGGAATAAGGGAGTTGGGTAAAGTAAAAAAGAAATTTTCAAAGGAAGAAAAACAAGATCTTATGCATATTGCCGTATGCACATTGTTGGATGATGATGGCTATTACACTTTTATTGGACTGGATGAAGACGGATGGCCGCACTGGTCGGTTAATAAAGCTTTTACGCTAACTGGAGTGGATGCGCAGGAAAGATATTTGAAAGAAAAAGTGATAGAGTATATGAATAAGGTCTGAGATTCGAGACTGGAAAGTCAAAAAGAGTCTGAGAAAGTTAGAAGTCAGAGGGCAGAAGTCAGAGGGCAGAAGTCAGAAGTCAGAGGACAGAAGTCAGAAGTCAGAGGTTAGAAAAGTTTGAAATTAGAAATCAGAATGACGCAAGTTCGGCGTAGTATCCACTGCGTCGCTGTGTCACAGGAATACATTCCGTCATTGAATACAAAAAGAATTTTCATTACTTATAAAAATCACCTATCACCAATTACTCATCACTTATCTATTCGGTCTGGAGGGTTTGTTTTTGGGCCTAAAATTACGATTGTTATTACCGTAAGATTTTCTTTTGGCATTGGGGTTATACTCCGGTACAGGTCCGAACCTTTCAGGTATTCGTGCTTTTTTTACTTCTTTACCGAGTAATTTTTCTATTTCGGAAAATTTCCTTTGTTCATGCTCTGTCACAAATGTATATGCTGTACCATCTGTAGCAGCTCGGGCGGTTCTTCCTATTCTGTGGACATAATCTTCGCCATCGTTGGGCACATCGAAATTGATGACAAGGTCAATATCTTCCACATCAATTCCTCTGGATAAGATGTCCGTCGCTACAAGGATCTTGAGCTTTTTGTTCTTAAAATCAAGCAAAACCTCCTCACGTTTGGATTGTTCCAGGTCACTATGAATTTCTTCAACAGAGAAACCACCTCGTTTGAGTTCACCGGCGAGTTGCTTTACATTATGTTTCTTGGAGCAGAATACGATAATACTTCCGAAATCTTTTGACATCAACATAGCTTTGACAAGGGGTATCTTTTGATTGTCATAAACTATAAAAGCCTCCTGAATAATTTTCTCAGGTGGTTTTGAAAGGGCAATATTTAACTCAAATGGATTATTAAGAATAGCACGTGCCATTTCTCTTATCCTGGCCGGCATGGTTGCCGAAAACATAAGATTTTGCCTTTTTTTGGGTAATTTATCAATGATCTTATTGATATCATCGCTGAATCCCATATCCAACATTCTATCTGCTTCGTCCAGCACAAGATATTTTACATCCCCAAGGTCTACATGTCCCATATTCAGATGGGCGATCATTCGGCCCGGAGTACACACTACCATATCAACACCTGTACTTAATGCTCGTTTTTCGTTGGCAAAGGAAGGTCCATCACCACCGCCATACACAGCAATGCATGAAATGTTCGTGAAGTAGGAGATGCCTTCCATTGTTTGGGCGATCTGGACAGCCAACTCTCTAGTAGGCACAATGATGATACAGTTGATCTTGCTCTCATCATGGGGTGTGGTAAGTAATTTATTAACTACAGGCAATAAAAATGCAGCTGTTTTTCCTGTACCTGTCTGAGCCGAAGCTATTACATCCCTTCCTTCCAGAATTGAAGGTATTACTTGTTGTTGGACGGGGGTGGCGGTAGTATAACCGATAGAATCGATTCCTTCGATCAATCGTTCATGCAGACCAAATTCTGTAAATGTCAAATTAGTTTATTTTAAAATTATTATCCGGATTTTCTGTACTCTAATGTAAACAGACTTATTTAAAAAGTGGTTCGGATATCTGGCAGGTAAATTCCTGAAGAATAATGCAAAGATAATCATTATTCTGTTTATTGGTTTTAATATAATGCGATGGTCTTTGGTCTTTGATCTTGTTCGAATTGCGCTTTGGTGCCTTAGCGTGTTGGCGCCTTAGCTCATTGCATTAAAAAGTATTGTTGTTTACATATTTCATTTTGGTTATTCCTGATTTTACATTATTAATCTGTTTGGATCAGTATCATTTTCGCGTATATTCGCAGTCGCTAGTCCTATACTACTATAATACTATAAACCAGATTCTGTGCTATAATACCAGTTTATAAGTAATTCGGTTTCATCTCCGCAACTGTTCGCAGTTCGCAGTTCGCCGTTCGCTGACATCCGTTCGCCTCTCGCAGTTCGCTATTTAAAGGTCAAAAGTGAACCCTTCTTTGAGGAAAGTTTTATATTTCTTTTCATCAAATTCATACAATCTTGCCGGCCTGTGAGCTACATGTTTCTGTTGTTCTTTGTTATCGATCAGGATATTCATAGCGAGGATCTTTTTTCTAAAATTACGTTTGTCCAAACTTTGCTGTAAAATAGACTCGTATAGGTCCTGCAATTCAGAAAGCGTAAATTTCTGTGGCAATAATTCAAATCCAATAGGTTTCGTCCTGATACTGTTGCGCAAATGATCAAAACAGGCATTGAAAATATTATTGTGATCAAAAGCAAGTTGTTTTACCCGGGTTACAGAGACCCAATCTGCACGCTCTGCAAGTGAACCGGGAATAAGCGAGAAATTGTTGGTGTTAACCAGGGCATAGTAAGCAGTAGTAATAACCCTTCCTAGAGGATGCCTGTCTACCTCTCCAAATGTTTTGACCTGATCCAAAAACAATGACTCCAATCCGGTTATTTCTTTCAGAATACGCATAGCCGCCATTTCTAATTCTTCTTTTGGGCTTACCAGATTGCCGGGTAATGCCCATGTATTATCAAATGGCGCTTCCCGTCTTTTGATTAATAAAATCTTAAGTTCTCCCTGGTCAAATCCAAAAATGACGCAATCTATTGATAAGCCAAAATTGAAATATGGTTTTATACTCTCCATAGAAATAACATAAGATAAATAATAAAAAATTATATATAATATCGAAAATCAAGTAAATTACATTCTAATCTAAAAGCTTACTTGGTGTAAATGTAACAATAAGTAAATAAAAAATAATTATTTTTTTATGTATATTTAATCTAAATAATAATTAGATTTGTAAGACGTTACTTTGTTATGCATAAAAATTTAAATTCTTACA
>JAYUWT010000551.1:0-7024 GCA_043753405.1 Saprospiraceae bacterium
AAAATTAAATTTGAAAGATATGGACTAGTTGGTGCTCCTTGTGGGAGAAACCGATTAAAATTTTTAAATTTTTCCTCTACAGAAGTATAAGTACAAAGACATGTTAAAAATAAAGTGACATCTTTGGCATAACCTAATTTAGTAAAATAATCATAAATGTATTTATATTTAATTGAAGGAAAAAAGTTCGTTATGTCTAGGGTTAAAACTTCTTTTTCATTAGTGTGATACTTTAAATAATCTTTAAACCTTTTTTTAGGAATATAACTTTTACAATATTTACTTACTTTTTGAGTATAGAGTATCTCATTAAGGATAAAGTATTGAATTTCTTTTAAACTTGGCAAAGGCTCAGCAATTGCCCTTTCTTTTCCATTACGCTTTTGAATACTAAATTGTCTATAAAAAAATTGTGTCGAAATTATAGATCTAGTCAAATAACTATGTTTATATCCAACAAGACCAGAGAGATGAAAAGTATTGAATATAACAGGTAAATTGTTTTCAAATAGTTTTTCACTATAATTCAAACATTTCAATATGATATCTTCAGAGTATCCACTATTTAAAGCCTTTTCCGTAAAACTTGATTTGAAGAACTCAAAATTTTTCATAAATAAAAAATTTCCTTTATGTTTGGGAGTTTTATGCTCCCAAACGGAAAAATGAGCTTTAACGGAGGAAATATCGGAGCGCAGTGGAGATTTTGCTTCGTTATAAGCTCATTAAGCTCGAAAATATGTTCCCAAATAAGGGGTAGTGACTCACATCCCATTTAACATTAAAAATGTATCTCGCTTTGGTTAGGTAAATATATGAAAGAAGTGTCTAATCTTTCTATTTTTGAGTCATTTTCTTTTTCAATCCATTTATCCTTATTTACTTCTTTATAAATTGGTTGTAATTCTAAATGTTTCTCTATTCCTAATTTGGAAAGTTTTACTAAGTCATTTTGATAAATAATTAGATTTTCATTAATCAAAGTATTAGTCAAATTAGCTATTTCTTTGAAGCTAAGTCCCTCATGTTTTAATCGTTTGACATTTCCATTTTCAAATACAATCTCTAACAAGAGATATTTATGTTTATTGTTCATATTTTCATATTTCAATCTCTTGGAAAAGGAGGATGTAGTTTTATGTTCTTTTTATATTCATGCCAAAAAATAGGAAATGTATTATCAGGAGTTCTTAGCATAGTTACTAGCCCTTCGGATTGCTCGTATCCTAATGAAAAATTTCTCCCTGAGATTAATCTTTTTTCTAAATTAATCATTGTATTTATATGTTGTTCTTTTATTGGTGAATGATAATTTTCAGAAATTCCCTTTTTGACTATTATATTATAGAATAATTTATAATTATTTAATTTTAATATGGTGTCATTTTGTATTGCAATTGTAGCAATAATTAATTTGTCTATAATATCTTTATTAATGCTTTCAATTTCCCGAATGCATGCGAATAATGTTTCGCCCGAACCAATGTAGTCATCTACCAATAATAGATATTCATTATCCTTTAGAATTAATGAATTTATTTCTTCAAATGTATTTAATTGTAAAAGTTGAATTTTTTTTGCATCTTTTAAATATGGCTTATTGCATTTAATCATATATGAAATACTGTTCCCACTTTTATTTTTATTTTTGTCTTCTGGTTTTAGAATAGGGAATGTATAAATTTTGGATATAGTTATTTTTGAATCAATAAGAATACTTTTTAAAAGCTCAATTATTTTTTTGCTGTAGTCATTGTATGACATCCAATTATACCTTTCTACAAGGTCTAGGAATAGTTTGTACCCATCTTCATCATCCATGATTTCTTGAGATAAAGAACAAAGGCTTTCATATACATATTCGTAATTTTCAATTTTGTTCCATTGCTTTATTTCAAAAAGTTTATTGAGCTTTAAAACTAATTCTAATTCTATCTTACTCATTTTTTTAGTTTAACTATTTTTGAATAAGAATATTTTGGACATGTATTATTTGACATTGACTATCGTATTTTCAATATTTTTAAAGTTATTTTAATTTACACCCTCCCCATCATATCCTCCGCCATCCTTCCCGCCACCCCCGGCTCACCGATCATCATTGCCAATTCCTTATACTCCTCCAACATCCTGTTTCTATATTTCACATCGTCTTCCAATAATGCTAATTCAGCTTTTAGATTATACGGAGTTAAGTCGCCCTGGATGAGTTCTTTGACGATGTCTTTGTTACCGATGAGATTGACAAGGGAAATGTATTGGATGTTAACAAAGGTTTTGGCAATGCGGAAATTCAATGGAATGGTCTTGTAACACACGACCTGGGGAACATGAAATAAGGCTGTCTCCAAAGTAGCAGTGCCGCTCGTAACCATGGCAGACGATGCATGATTGAGGATGTCGTAAGTTTTATCAGTGATGATTTTTACATTTTTTTTCCAGTCGCGATAATGCTTATCCAGAATGTTTGTAAATATGGATTCCGGAAGAATGGAAGTTCGGGCAATAACAAATTTTCTTTCCGGCATGTCGTGCATCACCCGGACCATGATTGGAAAGATCTTACTTAATTCCTGAAGCCGGCTGCCCGGGAGGACTGCGATGTATTTTTTATGTTCAATGAAGTGCACAACCAGAAAGCTTTCATCCGATTTGAATGCAGCGACAGAATCGAGCAGCGGATTGCCCACATAGGTCACATCGACATCGTATTTTTTGTAAAAATCCACCTCAAAGGGCAGAATACAATATAACCTGTCAACATGTTTTTTAATGATTAAAGCCCTGTCGGCCTTCCATGCCCACACGGTCGGTGAGATAAAATAAAAAACACGTATGCCATGTTCATGCGCCCATTTGGCCATCTTAAGGTTGAAGCCGGGATAATCGATGAGGACGAGGGCTTCTACTTTGTTTTCGAGCAGGTATTTTTTGATGAGTTTAAAACTCTGACGGATGGTCATGATATTGGCGACCACTTCCACAAATCCCATAAAGGCCAGGTCTTTGAGCTCGCGGTGTAAGGTAACACCGGCTGCCTTCATCTTTGGTCCACCCCAGCCATCAAGGACGATGGAAGGATCCCGATTCAATAATGCTGTGGCAAGATTGGCACCGTGCATATCGCCTGACGCTTCTCCTGCCAGCAGGAACATTCTTTTGCCCATCAGAAGTTAGCGTAGATTTCAGGTCCATAGATCACAAACCATATTACTATAAATGCAAATGTCGGAAATACAAGTCCCCGCATAGCATTGGTATATCTGCGACTATTAAAAAACTGGATAACTATCAGATTGGCACAAATGGCCAGTACACCAATGGTTCTTATCGTCGATGGAAAGGTCTCCCAGATCTGTGGTAATACTCCCGAAGACACCAACATATCTTTGAGGCTCAGTAATAAGGCATAAGCTATGACAGGGACAAGGGCCCCCATGATAAGGCCCAGCAACATCGAGTCTTTGGAAAATATAGTTTGATTTGCCTTCATTTATTCTTCAAAAACTTTGTACGAAAGTAGTGATTTGTAATGCGTGAGATCATATTGGGAAGGTACGACAGAAGCATAATTATTGTCCAGTGCCCACATATCTGTATCTTCACCGCTATCCCTGCTTACAAATTCACCCGATAGCCAGTAATACTTCTGTTTGCGTGGATCTTCCCCGACTTTGAATTCTTCTTTCCAGTAGCCATCAGCCTGACGGCAAACCTTGATACCCTTCAGTTTTTCGGGGTTGACTTTAGGAATATTGACATTGAGCAATTTACAATTGTCGTGAAATCCATGGACTAAAGCCTTTTCAAGCATCGACCTGACCACATACTGGGCGGTGGTAAAGTCAGCATCGTAATTATAATCCAACAGTGAAAATCCAATTGAATTAATACCTTCGATAGCAGCTTCCATGGCAGCACTCATAGTACCGGAATAAATAATATTTATAGAAGCATTAGATCCATGGTTAATACCCGAAAGACATAGGTCGATGTGCTGATCTTTGCGCAGGACATTTTTGGCGAGTTTGACACAATCTGCAGGTGTGCCATTGCATTCATAAGCATCAATGTCTTTAAATTTTTCGATCTTATTGAGTCTCAAAGGGCTTTCTATCGTGATGGCGTGCCCTTGGCCCGACTGAGGACTGTTGGGCGCCACTACGAGAACCTGTCCAAAATCTCTGGCGACTTCTACCAATGCTGCAATGCCGGGTGCATTCATTCCATCATCATTAGTGACCAAAATCACCGGTCTTGTCATTTATTTTAAGTTTATTTTTATCGGCCCCGCTGAGTTATTCTCATTGTTGGGATCGTTCCATTTGCCGGAACGCATGACCGCAAAAATATATACTTTTCCCTTAGCATAATGTTTTCCGAAAGTTATTTCTTTGATAATTTCCAAATCCTCTCCTTTTTTACTCGGCGGAGCCAGAAAATTCATGACCACAGCATCCTGTGCATCTAAGACCTTATCCATGGACAGGATGATCTCAATAGTCTGTCCGGGCCTTGGCGCCTTCGTGCCCTGAATCGTAAAAACGATTTTTGCCGAAACGGGCTTTTCACGATCAATTCTTTTTGGCGCTTTTACGAATTCGAATGATCTGATGATGCCGTCATAGGTGTACATGCCATCTTTGTAATTAGCGGGATCGCCTATCTTTACACCCATGAATTTGTTGTTATTTTCCGGTGTCGGATCAGCTCCGTTTTTAGGATTTGGATCAATGGCTGCAGTGATGTAAACGAATTTCCCTTCATACTCTTCAGGTATGACGATGAGTTGGGAAAAATCCACCTTTGTATCCTGTTTGAGCGGCATAAGTTCTTTTGAGCTGTTGACGTCATCCTGAGTCAACATAGCTTCGTCATTGTCGCTGATCCAGAAGTCTATGCGCGTTTTTTCCGATGTAGTGATACCAAGATTCATAACGGAAAGCTGAACCGCAATTCCTTCTCCCTGGATGACCTCCTTTTTAAGGGATTCCATGCTCAGGATATGCAAGTCTACTCCGGGATATAAGGTATCGCCGGTAGATTGTGCATTAAGATTAATAAAAGCAAGGATCAAAAGAAAATTAACAAGGAAGAGACTGCAAGTATTTTTCATCTTTCATTTATTTATGATGATTAAATGTGATGAGTGGTCTTCAAATGAACTTCTGTAAATATATAAATTTCTAACGAAAAAACGGTTCTTATGAGATGGTTGTCTGGCAAAGAGCAAAGTTACAGGAAGGTTATCACAGAGTTACTCAGAGTTTTAAATTGAGTTACACAGAGAAAAAAAATAGGTAATGGGTAATCAGTAATCAGTAATATTCAAACAACAAACGACAAACTTCAAACTCAAAAGCTGTATCACGAAGATTACAAAGGGAACCAAAGATTCACAAAGGTGCTATATCGCAAAGTTTCGGAAATGGAGCGAAGTTTCGCAAAGTTGGATTTGGCTACAAAGTTTTGGAGTGGACTTTTTTCAGACTATTTTCAGATTCTCTCAGGCTTTTAGTCTTTTAGAAGAGTTAGACATGAGAAAAACAGAAATATAATTTTTTAGGATCCTTCTAACTTCCTAACCTCCTAACTTCCTAACTTTTATTATCCACAAAGTCTTATCTTTACCGGCATAAAAACAAAATAAAAATGAATACACTTATAGCCCCATCAATGTTGTCGGCGGATTTTACCAGGTTGGCTGATGAGATCCAGATGGTCAATCAAAGTGAGGCTGACTGGTTCCACCTCGATGTAATGGATGGTGTATTTGTGCCAAATATCACAATGGGTTTTCTGATCATCGATGCCATCAATCAATTGGCTGAAAAGCCACTGGATGTTCATCTGATGACGGTTCACCCGGAGAAGTATATCGATCAATGGCGGGAAGCGGGAGCTGATAATATTACGGTGCATTATGAAGCATGTATCCATCTGCACCGCGTGATCCAACAGATCAAAGACACCGGGGCGAGAGCAGGCGTGGCCATCAATCCTCATACGCCTGTCAGTGTCTTGTCTGAGATCATTGAAGATATTGATATCGTTTGTTTAATGTCGGTCAATCCGGGATTCGGAGGACAATCATTTATTCCCAGGACTTATGAAAAGGTAAGGGAGCTCGCACAACTTATCAACTCACGCAACGCTAAAACATTGATAGAAATTGATGGCGGAGTGAGCCTCACGAATGCCCAAAAACTGATCGAAGCAGGTGCAAATGTACTTGTAGCGGGAAATACCGTTTTCTCTTCAGACAATCCTACCGAGACCATTCAAATGTTAAAAAACTATTCCACACACAATATTGAGGTTAGATAAATCCTTCTATTCCTTAATAAAATAATACCGGATGACTTTATTATTACGCGTCATTTTCATGGCCTTTATATTGTTTCATTGTTCTGTCGCACGGGCGCAGGATTCCGGGACCTATATCATTGGATTTGTAAGGGACGAAGTAAGCAAAGAACCCGTGGAAGGTGCCCTCGTTTATGAAAAGTCACTTCAGAAAGGTGTGGAGTCAGATGAAAATGGTTTTTTTCAACTGAAAGTAGTTCCGGGTCAAAACCTGATAATTATCATCCGAAGATTAGGTTATGAATTGGCCAGTATATCATTGAATGCCTTACCGGAGAATTCCATTAAAAAACTAGACATAAGTCTTTCATTGAAAGATGCGGGCAAAGGAGTCACGATCTATGCCGAATCAATTGGAGATAAAAACATGGTCCGCGCCAATGTTCAGGAGTTCAAACTGTTGCCAACAGTTTCGGGTAATTTGGAAAGCTTGCTTCCATCCATAGCACTTGGAACTTCTTCAGGATCCGGAGGAGAGCTTACTTCACAGTATAATGTACGGGGTGGAAACTATGATGAAAACCTGGTTTATGTAAATGATTTTGAGATATTCCGTCCTCAACTTATCCGGGCTGGCCAGCAGGAAGGACTTTCATTCCCGAATATTGATCTGATTCGTGATCTGGCTTTTTCAAGTGGTGGCTTTGAAGCAAAATAT
>JAYUWT010000552.1:0-2778 GCA_043753405.1 Saprospiraceae bacterium
TAAGGTATCTTAAAAGAATTTTAGACGTAATAGACGATAAGTAAAATTTTCACCATGAAAGGAATCACTATTGTCATTATATTATTTCAGACCTGTTTATTGATAGGACAAAATTATAGTGTTGGGGATACGTTGAATGTAGTAGCAACTGAAGGATTAAACTTACGTTCCTCACCAACTATTAGCGGGACTAAGATTGGAAAACTAGAGAACGGTTCAAAGGCCATAATCCTGAAGTTAGATTCCTTGTCAGCCGAAACTATTTCAACTTTCAAAGGTAACTGGATTCTTATTAAAACCCTGGAAGAGGATAGTGGTTATGTCTTTGACGCTTATATCAGCTCGTTTCCTGTTTTGCAGAAAATCGAAATGTTCGGAGAAGTGTTTTCAGAAGCTAACAAAATAAAAGAGGTTGAAGAAAATCCTCAATTACTTTACCAATATAGCATCGAAGCATTTAAGAAAAATTACTGCGAATTCGAATATAATAGAGGATCAGATGGTGAAGGTGCATATGGAATGAAAATCTATGAATTAGAGAAAAACCATAAACTTATCTTGCATCAATATTGGGAAAGCAGTTCTACTGAGTTGGAGTTATCAAATGCAAGAATTTCTGAAGTTTACTACTTGATAGTGAATTTGTTAAAATTTTATCCGAATGAATTTTACATTATAAATGAAAATGATATTTTTAATCCTCAACATTCATATTATCCATGTGCCGTTGAAACTAGTAATAAGTTTTGCTTTATTAAAATTATAAAGAAAACTGATAACAAAATATCGATAGTCTTTTTTAACCAAGGAACCTAAGAAATTACTAATCAACAAGCGAAGAAAAAGCTCTCTACCAATCCCCCTTTTTCCCCAACATCACATTCATTCCCAGCCAAAGAATATAAAATGTATACACGATCTGCAGCGGAATGAAAAGCAGAACAGACATTTTTTGTTTCAGAAAATCTGTACCCGTTTTAATCAGAATAAAATCAATCAACAACTTCGGAATAAAAAGTATCAGGAAAGGCCAAATAGATATAAATGATAATAAGCCAAGGCACAGGAAGATGAACAAGGCAACATGATATAATCCGACAAAGCCCCAAATGACTCGAATGACTGGTCGTTGCAAGCCTTTATTCTTTCCTGCCCACCGAAGTCTTTGTTTTATCAATGAACTCCAGGTTTTCTTGGCAGCTGTAATTGCAGAGGCATTGTATGATTTGACAAATCCGATCCTGTCCCCGATCTTTTGACGCATCTTTTCAATCAGGAACATATCATCACCCGAAGCAAAGTGATAATTCCCCTCGTACCCATTCACATTGATGAAAGCCGATTTCGCGAAAGCCATGTTTGCACCATTCGCAATATCATGTATGGCAGACTTTATTCCTGCAGCCGTAACAACCATGAAAGCCTGGTTTTCCGTTTGCTGCATTGCAGTGATCATATCATTCTGTCCCGTAAGAAAAATAGGTGCTGTCAAGAATAAATGATCTGTAGTCTCAATCGCATATGCCATTGTTCTCAGCCATTCAGTACCATGCGTACAATCAGCATCGCAAACAATGATCCATTCATGAGTTGCCAGATGCACACCAAGACTAATGCCCGATTTCTTGAATGCAGGTGGATGAATAAATTCCGGAAAATCTTTCAGATCAAATAAACGAATTGTAGAAGCATTCAGGTTTTGAACAAGCCCGTCCGTATCATCAGTTGACCGGTCATTGATGACAATTATTTCAAAAGAATCTTTTGGATAACGCTGAGCTAAGATTCCACGCAGACAATTTTCAATATTGTTCGCTTCATCGCGGGCAATAATGATGATGGAAAATTTAATCGTTGGACTATAATCCGTAGGAACAGTTAAGGCAGTTGTTTTCTTCCAATAAAATAAATAATAACACTGAAGAACAAGATAAACGGAGGCTAAGAGAATAGCAGCTGCAGCAAATAACATTTATACAAGGTAAACTCTATTCCTTAAAACAGGTCCTCATACCTATTGTCCTTCTTAGGAGCAGGTTCTTTTTGGATCGGAGGAAGTTCGAGTTCTTCATCCGGCTCCTGTCTGCGATTTGGCCGAATAACTTCCTCATATTCGACAAACTCACCTGCCTGGCGCGACTGGTGTGCTTCCTTGAATTTTCTAACCTTCCTGTCAAGAATTGCTTTTCCAAAAAGCACACCACTGAGGATGGGAAAACCGATCACGCTCAGAATGATAGCAATGATCCCTGTCAAAAGATTCCGTTTTAACAGCGAGAGCATAAACTTGAGATAGTTGACAACCGTCTTGTAATTGATGATCAGCGCTCCGACAATCAGAACCGGCGCAGCATAGGATAACAATGTGAATATGCCTCTGGCCAGAAAAAATAATCCGATGAGGATCATCACGAGAAAAACGAAACCAAAAATACCTCCTGACCTGATTGAGAATCCCTGACCTTTCATGTATATAAGTAGTATGATGAATTGATAAATGCTTTAGAAAGCAGTTTGTTTAGCTCACAGCTGAGCTGATCCTGAACTGCATGTCAAACATTTTTTTGTATTTACCAGATTCGACCTTGAGAAGTTCATCGTGCGAGCCATATTCGGCGACTTTGCCTTTTTCAAGGACTAAAATGCGGTCTGCATGCCTGATTGTCGAAAGCCTGTGGGCGATGATGATCGATGTCCGCTTGTCGATCAGCTTCTCGATCGCATATTGAATGATGCTTTCTGTCTCCGTATCAATCGAAGAAGTGGCCTCATCGAGGA
>JAYUWT010000553.1:0-2777 GCA_043753405.1 Saprospiraceae bacterium
CAGATGATAAAAAGGTTTTTAAGCTGTTTTTTTATACTTGTGGTTTTGGTTCAGATTAGTATAAGTCAAAACGACCCATTAGCTGATGGATCAGAGATAGAAGAAAGTGTTGAGTCCATCATAGCGGCCAACCCTGATCTGAGTGATGCCGAACTAAATGAGATCATAGAACGTCTGACCAACATTTATCTTAACAAAGTGGATATCAATAACTCTGACCTTGGTATTTTTATTCAGTTATTATTACTTAATGATATTCAGGTTCAGGCCATTATTAATCACAGGGTCAAATATGGTAAATTTGCATCCTTATTCGAATTACAAACTGTTCCGTCCATGGAGCTGACAGATATCAGGAGGGTAATTCCTTTTCTGCGGCCTATAGGTATCGAAGGTGTGACCCCTTTTGCATGGAATATGCTATATAAAGGTTCCAAAACTTTACTTGTGAGGTACAGCAAAACCCTGGAAGAACAAAAAGGGTACACAGGAGAAGAACCTAAGTATCTTGGTAGCAATGATAAACTATCCATAAGGTTAAGGCATGTTGTTCCCGGGCGGGTCAGTATCGGCTTTGGGATGGAAAAAGATGCCGGGGAACCATTATCCAGGAAATATAATAACCTATATTTTGATTTTACTACTTTTCATATATCTCTCGAAAACGTAAATAAATTAATCCGAAGAGTTGTAATCGGTGATTTCCAGGCATCTGCCGGACAAGGACTGATCTTATTCTCAGGATTCGGTTTTGGAAAAAGTGCATTTACCACAGCAGTAAAGAGATCTGAAAGAATGTTGCGTCCTTCTACATCTCTAAATGAAATAAATGCATTAAGGGGCGTCGGAGTGGAACTGAATTTATCCAATAATATTACTTTCATGGTATTTGGTTCATTACGCAAAAGTGATGGAAATGCAATTATACCGGATTCGATCGATAACGATCAGGAACAGATCATATCATCTTTACAAATGGCAGGACTGCACAGAACTTTAAGTGAGATAGAAGATAAGGGTTTTGTTAGACAAATTACAACCGGAGCTACTTTAAAATATACGGCTTCGAAATTTACTCTTGGCCTCAATACCGTTTATGATAAATTGAACAGGACCTTGCACCCTTCAGACAGGACCTACAATAAGTACTATTTTTCAGGAAATGAAGCTATGAATACCAGTTTAGATTATACTTACTTTTTGAAGAATGTTGTATTATTTGGTGAGACAGGTATTAATCCGGCGAGATCAATTGCTACTGTCAATGGTGCCTTGATAGGTTTGCATCCTAAAGTGTCACTTGCCATTATGTTCAGGCATTTACCAAAGGAATATTACAGCCTCCATGGTAAAGTCTTCAGTGATCAAACCTCAACCACAAATGAAACGGGTCTTTATTTTGGTACTGAAATAAAACCTACGATGCGGTTGGTGATCAATGCTTATGCTGATTTTTATAAACATTCCTGGCCTACATTCCAAGCTGATGGCCCTTCGGAGGGAAGCAGTTATTTAATAAAGCTTGCATACCAGAAGCGTAAAAAATGGGATGCTTATATCCAATTCAGATATCAATCAGAGCAAGTGTCTGGTATAGAGGACGTCTACATTCCTTCACTTTATTCGAGAGAGAAAGCAGACATCAGGTTGCATTTTAATAAAAAAGTAGGTAATTATCTGGCCTGGAGCAGCAGGTTTGATTATGTTCATCTTAAACTACCCGGAGATAATATCGAGCATAGTTACCTCATGTATCAGGAACTTTGGGCAAGGCCGGCAGGCAAACCGCTAAGTGGATTTGTGAGATTTGGATTATTCAATATTGAATCTTTTCAAAGTCGTATATATTCTTACGAACATTATGTAGCTTATGACTCGCGCAATCTTCAGTTTGATGGAGTTGGAACCAGATTTGTTACCGGACTTCGATGGAAGTTTCGCAATGGGATTACATTAGAAGGATGTTACAATGCCACAAAGTACACTGATCGTGATATGATCGGATCAGGAAATGATCTCATCACAGGTAGTCTTAAATCAGAGATAAGAGCCCAGTTAAGGTATGGATTCGGAGATTAGTTGTTAATTATTAATTGTTAATTATTATTCTATTCGGTACTGGTGAGTATGTCATTTAATCATTTATAGTTGGTATAAGAAACACTAAACAATAAACACCAAACTTTTCTTTTGGAATGCGACTTTAATTTTAAAAGTTCTAGTATCTAGAGTCTAGAATCTAGCGTCTAACGTGAATAATTCTGTTCAAATAAACTCCATGGCGTATTCTTATAGTGATCTTCGCCAAAATATTTTACGATTTTGATAAAGTCTTTGGCTTCCTGATATCCCTGTATGGGTTGGATAATATTCATATCTTCATCAATAAAGATCACACTGGGGTAGCTTAATTTACCTCCTGTCAATTCAAGAGCAAGTTCATTGTAACCCTTTCCTTTATTGGATATATAAGAATAGACCTTATTATTAAAGTTTATATCCTGTTTATATTCAGCATTCAGTTTGATAGGGTAGTAGTTTTTATTGATGTATGAGGCGATCTCTTCATTGGTAAATGTATTCTTATCCATGACCTTGCACCATCCACACCAGTCTGTATATAGGTCTACAAGGATTTTTTTCTTTTTGCTCTTACTTAGTTCACTGACTTCTTCTATTGAATACCACTTGATTTTGCAAGAAGATTTTTGTGTGCTTTTTTGATTATTTTGAGCGACTCCAGTAGAAGCTACAGTAATCAATAAAACACTAACAAA
>JAYUWT010000554.1:0-2777 GCA_043753405.1 Saprospiraceae bacterium
GCGATAAGCATTCTGGCTTTTTTTTCTTTTGCAAGACCCAACAAATTATGAGTACCTAATGAACCTACTTTCAAGGTCTGGATAGGCATTTTAAGATAGTCAATTGGGGATGCGGGAGAAGCAAAGTGAAGTATATAGTCAAGTTCCCCTTTTACGAATACAAATTTAGAGACATCATTGTGATAAAACTCGAATTGCTTTAAGTGAAATAAATGAGATATATTTTCAACAGACCCAGTTATGAAATTATCCATACCTACTACTGCATAATCTTCTTTGATAAACCTGTCACAAAGGTGTGATCCCAAAAAGCCGGCAGCTCCGGTTATTAAGATTCTCTTCATAAGATGCTTGTTACTTTTTCGATTTGTGCTTCAGTGATATCCGGAAAAATTGGCAGTGACAATACTTGTTCACATGCTGTTTCAGTTTGTGGATATGTTTTGATCAGATCTTTTTTATTGGTAAAAGCTTCTTGAACGTGCAAAGATAAAGGATAATATATAGAACATGAAATATTATTGCTGTTCAGTCGCTCTATAACTTCTTCCCGTCCTTGTTTGATCCTGATAGTATATTGATGGAACGTGTGTTTTGAATAGGCTGTCCTTATAGGAATTTCAAGATCGGTTTTATTGATTAACAAGGTGTCATACATGTCTGCAGCTTTGATCCGCTTGTTTATATCTTCGTTTACATATTTCAATTTGACGTCAAGGATAGCTGCCTGTAAAGCGTCTAATCTTGAATTGACGCCGACTATTTCATGATAATACTTTTTCCTGGCTCCATGATTACATATCATCCTGATCTTTTGGGCTAATTTTGCATCCTTAGTGAATATAGCACCTCCATCTCCAAAACATCCGAGGTTTTTTGAAGGAAAAAAACTTGTAGTACCAATGTCACCCAAAATGCCTGAAGGCACAACATCCCCATTACTCATATAGTAATCTGACCCGAGAGATTGAGCAGCGTCCTCTATTACTAATAGATCATTGGCATTCGCGATTTGAATGATTTGTTCCATATTTGCACATTGACCAAATAAATGTACGGGTATGATACACCTGGTCTTCGGTGTAATTGCTTCTTCAATCAGATCCGCATTCATACAAAATGTAAATGGATCGATATCAACAAAAATAGGCGTTAGGCCTAATAAGCACACGACTTCAGCTGTGGCTGCAAATGTAAAAGGAGTAGTGATTACTTCGTCACCACGTTGAAGATCACAAGCCATTAAAGCAACTTGAAGTGCATCAGTACCATTGGCACACGGTATGACGTGGACATTATTAAGATATTTGGAAAGGTTTTCTTCAAAAGATTTGACCGGGCTGCCCCCAATAAACTGAGTGGAATCGATTATTTTTTGGATTGCATTATCTATCTCTTTTTTATACCTGCGGTATTGCGCCCCTAAGTCATTCATTGGGATCTGTATCTCCAAGATGTACTGATTTTATTATTGAAAACTGTAATCAGGAGCAAAAGTAATCTATTATCCGTTCTTAATATGTACAGAATCGAAAAGCAATTGATTAACTTTGCATCATGATCAAACATTTAAATGTTATTTTTATTTTATCCCTGGTACTTGTTAATGTTCAATTTTGTATTGGCCAGGACACGTTGAAAGTTGGAAAAAATGCCATACTATTCCATATTAATTATGGCTTTCATGTGCCCGGTGCAGACTTGGCTAAGCGATTTGGAACAAATTTTTCGATCGGTTCCAATGTAGAATTCAAATTCAGAAATAACTTTTTCACCGGGGTTTCATATTCTTATTTATATGGGAAAAAGATCAAGGAACAAATAGGCGCCAACTTACTCAACAATAAGAGTGAAATAGTCGGAGCTGATAATCATCTTGCCGGATTGACCATCTCTGAACGAGGATTTACAAGCAGCCTTTATTTTGGCAAGATTTTCCATCCCTGGTTTGGAAAGAAAGGAGGCATAAAGGTTTCTATCGGAGGTGGAATATTACAACACAAGATCCGTATCGTAGACGATTATACGGTTGTACCTCAAATATTCGGACCCTACCTGAAAGGATATGACAGGCTGACGAATGGACTTTTAACTCAACAATACATAGGTTATCAATATCTTTCAGACAACCGTAGGATTAATTTTTCTGTCGGTTTTATCCTTCAACAAGGCTTTACAAAAAGCAGCAGGGGTTTTAATTATGACACTCAGGAATATGACCTATCTGATAGATTTGATTTGTTGAATGGAATTCAGGCTTCGTGGATCCTGCCTTTTTATTTCAAAGATTATTCTGAAGAGATCATTTATTAGACAATACCATCATGCTGCATATATTGTACAGTATTTTTATGACGGTTGCTGATGTTTTGTTTAAAATTGTAAGCCTGTTTCATCCTAAAGCCAAAAAAATAGTTCAAGGCAGAAAAGCTGACAGGTTATCAATAATTGCTTCTTCTTTTGCAAAATCAAATCCGGTCATTTGGTTTCATTGTGCTTCCTTAGGCGAATGGGAACAAACTATTCCGGTAGTGAGTGCTATAAAAAAAAGCGGATCCCACAAAATAATAGTATCATTTTTCTCTCCCTCCGGTTACGAAAATGCTAAAAACAGAGAACTGACGGATCTGATTTTTTACCTTCCTGCAGATATCTCCGGCCATTATGATTTTATCTTTGAAAAGTTCAATATTGCAGCTTTAATTTTTTGCAGGTATGATCTTTGGCCTGTTCTTATTTTAACGGCCGACAAAAAAATGGTTCCCCTTATTTTGATT
>JAYUWT010000555.1:0-2775 GCA_043753405.1 Saprospiraceae bacterium
CTCGTGGGTCAATATTCTATTCCACTCAGGATCCCTAAATCTTAGTTTTTCACTGATAAAGACATAATTGAAAAAGGAAAATGGTAAATGCTCGTAGTCGGTCTTTATCTCTGTATGGCTAAAATATTTTATCTGCGGATATTTTTTAATTTGGCTTAGTATCGAGAATGTGTCTTTTACTAATTTTAAAAGTGAAAGCGAAAATCCTAACCAAAATACAACTTGAAAAATTTGGAGATAATTAATGCCTTTTTCAATGTCAGCCTGATTGATTTCAAATATTTGAGCACTACCTTGCAATGGCATCATATAAGCTATCGGTGCGTTGCTGTTCGACTCCCATAGCTCTCTTACATATGGAAATAACAATCCTATACACAAAGTGATCAATAAATACCACCGGTTATTTACAAAAAATGTTTCCCTCTTTAAAAATAGTTTGTAGACGATCAAAAAGAATAGCCAGCACAGGCTGGTCTGTAAGAAATAGGTAATCATGGTATCATTTCTTTTTAGATGATTTTAATTGTTCTGTCAGCTGTGTGAGTTCTTTTATACTAAGATCCTTTTCTTGCACCAGGAAGGAAACCAGGCTATTGGCATTGCCTCCAAAATAATCGGTAATAAAATTTCGAATGGAATGTTTGCTGTACTCTTCCTTTGCTACAATAGGAAAATATTCATAGGTGCGGCCATATGCTTTATGATCTACAAATCCTTTTTTCTCTAAAATGCGTACTATTGATGATATGGAGCTATGCGGAGGCCGCGGATCGCCTAGTTCATCTAATACATCACTGACCAATACCCTACCTTTTGCCCATATGATCTGCATTATTTCTTCTTCTGCTTTTGTAAGTCGTTTGCTCATTTTTTTGGAATTTGATAAATCAAATATACAACGCAAATTATCGTTTGTCAACTAATTTTAAATAATTGTAACGTATTTTTTAGTTAATATTCTCTTTACGGAGCTCAAATCTCAGATCAAGACAAGAAATAATCCAACTATTTTTAAGCATAAATACCTACACAATTATTCAAATGCAATACAGTGTGCGTGCTATTAAGCATATGGTATAAGGTAGGTTGCACATCATTATTTATTTCTGCTCGCCCACCAATGTTCTACCGAAAATTTACCTGATCCCAATAAAAATAAAGCCAAATATGAAAAAAGAAATAATAACGCATGCTCTTTTTCACCCAATGATTCTTTTCCATGTATTACAAAAGCAATCACCAGCATATTGACAATCAAAATCAACAAGGCTGGCCTGGTAAACAACCCTAATACAATCAAAATAGAGCAAACAAACTCAGCCAACACCACTAATATCAATGATGTGGTAGGCCCTAAGCCTATAGGATCAGGAAAATCAATGGGTCCACTCCCGATTAATGTTTGAAACTTTGGATAGCCGTGCAGTAGCATCAGTGCACAAATACTCAGGCGTATAATCAGAGATACCCAGTCCGTAGAGTCATATGACCATCGGGATGCAGATAAAAGTTTTTTAGTAAAAGTCATCGTTGAAAGAGTTAAACAAAATGAATTAATCTACATAGACTACTTTTTTGAGAAAATGTATGCCTAAAGAAAGCTCTAATGAAAAATTTTTGATACTTTTTTGTTCTATAGTGGTGGTCTGACCTGGCTGATATATATTAAGCACATTATTTAATTGAGGTTGAAAATATTGTTTTGTGATGTCTGGTGCTATATTTAATTCCAGTATTCCTCCTACGAATTCACTAAAGGGAAAGTCCAGGCCTGCACCAAAAGTAACTCCCAAAACCACTTTTTTTACCGCTTTGTTAAATGGGTACACAGGTCCCACTATTTCGTTTATTTGATCATAAATACTCAGATTAGTTGACATCGTATATTCGCCTCGGAGGCCAATAGAGTAATAAGAACTCATTTTAGTTTTTATAAACTTTTTTTTAAACCCTACTAATGCGGAAAGATTTCTGAAAACAAACTCATCAGCCGGTATTGTATAAGTCTTACTTTTGTAACACGATTGGTGTTCGATACCTTGTAGCCGAACCCCTATTATGATATCCTAGCTGAGCAAATATAGAATATGGATCTTCATCACTATATGATTCCATCCAGAGATCAGCATGCAATTTGTATAATATCCCATTACTCCAATAATTCCACTTTTGTGTGGCGGCGGTAGGGCCAAGTTTTAGGCCAAATCGTGTACTTTGGGCAACTGCATTTTTAAAAATTGACACTAATACCAGAGTTATAAATATGATTTTTTTCATACAACGGTGAAAATAGGATTTTTCACTGAGCTGGGATAAAGAATGCTCATATTTCCTCGCTGTAATAAAAACATTCACAAAAGGCTATAAGATCGTACTTTTGCGATCCAAAATTTACAAAATCAATTTAATCGAATGAACGGAGTTCCAATGATGATTTTTCAGCTGTTGCTGAGTTTATCTTTCCTTGTAATCATACACGAATGTGGCCATTTTTTTCCTGCCAAGTGGTTTAAAACCAGGGTGGAAAAATTCTATTTATTTTTTGATCCATGGTTTTCACTTTTTAAAATCAAAAAAGGCGATACCGAATACGGTGTGGGTTGGTTACCGCTGGGAGGCTATGTAAAAATATCCGGAATGGTCGATGAAAGTTTTGACACAGAAAAACTCAAAGAAGAGCCAAAACCATGGGAGTTCAGATCTAAACCGGCCTGGCAAAGACTAATCATCATGCTTGGAGGCGTCACTGTTAATTTTATAGCAGGCTTTCTA
>JAYUWT010000556.1:0-2770 GCA_043753405.1 Saprospiraceae bacterium
GCCCACCACGATCACGATAAAAGATCATATAACACCCATTAAAATTAATAATGGCATTATTTCGCTTATTTACGGATATGGAGATGGAGACAAAGAAAATGTCACATTCAGGATACTGGATAAGTTCGCACCACTTATAACGGAATGTGGCAATGGATGTCCTCCATTGACAAAACCCATTATCATTAGCCCGGAATTAGATAGCAAGAATTCAGAAAATTATAAAATATTGATCCGAAATGCATCCGTTGAAAATATAGATGATTCTTTGAGATTAGTGTCTGTCAGTGGATTTCTACTTTATAAATAATCGGTAATTGGCAATCAGTAATCGGGAATCGGCAATAAAATCAGGATTTAAAAGATCTGTGTCATCTTTGAAATTGTCAAATGTCCTTTGAGAACGTAACTAATCATTTTGTACTTCAAAGCCATCGGACATCAGCCATCAGCCTCAACTATCTTCGTAATTATCTTTCATTTCCGCCCACTCTCCATTCTCAACTCTCAACTCTCAATTATTTATCCCTTCCAAATCTAAAAGAAAAGCATATTCCAATGCGGTTTCTTTATATCTTTCGAATCTGCCGCTAGCACCACCATGACCGGTTGACATATTGGTATAAAGATATATTGGATCTTTTCCTATATTCTTTTCACGAAGTTTTGCAACCCACTTAGCAGGTTCCCAATATTGCACCTGACTGTCATGCAGACCTGTTGTTACCAGCAAAGCAGGATATTTATAGTTTCCTACGTTGTCATATGGAGAATAAGACTTGATATAATCGTAATAAATCTTATCCT
Source organism: Saprospiraceae bacterium (assembly GCA_043753405.1). Classification (GTDB taxonomy): domain Bacteria; phylum Bacteroidota; class Bacteroidia; order Chitinophagales; family Saprospiraceae; genus Parvibacillus. The sequence continues at coordinate 808 of JAYUWT010000556.1, forward strand.
TCGGATTACCCCATTCATCAAATTCACCGGTCGTCAAGGGTATCGATTCATCGAGCATGGTAGTCACCACATCTACAAAAGGAACTGCAGCTATGACACCGTTGAAAAGTTCAGGTTCCATGTTTATAACAGCGCCCATTAAGAGTCCACCAGCACTTCCACCCATGGCATACAGATGTTCCTTTGATGTATAATTTTTAGCAATTAAAGCCTTGGCACAATCAATAAAATCAGTGAAAGTATTTTTCTTTTTTAGTAATTTTCCATCTTCATACCATTGCCTACCTAATTCCTGACCGCCCCGAATATGGGCAATAGCATAAACATAACCCCTGTCAAGCAATGATAATCTGACCGAAGAAAAAGCTGGATCAAGACTATATCCATACGAACCATAACCATACAGTAACAATGGGTTTCCGGATTTTTTCTTTTTATCTTTTCGATAGACCAGTGATATAGGTATGAGCGTTCCATCTTTTGCCTTTACCTCCATTCTTTCCGAAGCATATTCTGCCGAATTATATCCACCCACTACTTCCTGTTCTTTCAGTAAAACAGAGGATTTTTTTTCTACACAATAGTCAAATACGGATTGTGGAATAGTCAGTGAAGTAAAATTATAACGAATATCTTTGGTATCAAATTCATAATTATCAGCAAGATTAGCAGTGTAAGCATTCTCATTAAAATCGACATAAAAATCCTGATCTTTGTCTAAGATACGGATCTTAATAATTCCCCTTACCCTTTCTTCTACAACTGTAAAATCTTTAAAGCAATTGACATCTTCAAGCAGAACATTATTTCTATGGGGAATTTTTTCAATCCAATGCTCTTTGTTAAATTTTACTACTGGAGTTGTAAAAAGCCGAAAATTAAGGGCACGATCATTGGACGTGATATAAAAATTCTTGCCGTCATCTGTGACAGAGTATAAATGATCCCTTTTTCTTGGCTCGACTATCCTGAACTTTGATGATGCATCATCGGCAAGGCTAAATTGAACTTCCGATGTGAGCGTGCTATAACTACCTATGTAGATTACTTTTCCACTTCTTGATTTATAAATTCCCAATCCAAAGGTCTCGTCTTTTTCTTCAAATATCAATTCATCTTCTGAAGGATCCCGGCCTACAGTATGACGATATACTTTGTGGGATCGCAATGTTTCAGGATCTTTTGCAACATATAAAAATTTTAAACCGTCATTGTACCACACTATTGCAGAAGAAGTGTTGGTGATGGACTCACTAAATATTTTATCTCCATATATATCTTTTAATCTGATCGTGTACAATCTTCTTGAAACAATATCTTCACTATAAGCCATTATCTTATTATCCTGACTAACAGCAATAGTTCCTATAGCATAGTAATTTTTACCTTGAGCCATCTTATTGGCATCAATCAGGATCTCTTCTTTAGCATCCGTTGTGTCAATCTTACGGGAATAAATGGGATATTCTTTACCCGATTCATATCGGGTATAATACATATAGTCATTTTTCAAATATGGAACAGTCATATCAACCTGCTTAATGCGGCCTGTGATCTCATCAAAAAGTTTTTTTTGTAATATCCTCGTATGGCTCAATGTAGTATCAAGATAGCTATTCTCTTCATTAAGGTATTTGATCACTTCAGGATTTTCCCTGTCATTTAACCAAAAGTAATCATCATCCCTTATGTCGTTATGAATTTCAAGCTTTTTTGTTTTCCTTGCTGCAAGAGGTTCTTCAATGGATGTCTTTTTTGTATTCACTTTATTTTTTTTATTTTGAGCACGAAGTCCACTTATACTTGTAAGAATCGTAAAAAGGACCAACATGATAAAAAATGTCTTTGGCATGTGTATTAAGTTATGATATCAAAGGTACTATTTAACAAAAAAAATACGGTACATTTTGTCACTAACTTCACTTTTACAAAAAATAACTTTACTTTCACTTTGATCAAATTA
>JAYUWT010000557.1:0-7004 GCA_043753405.1 Saprospiraceae bacterium
GTAATTTTTTGAGCATTTTCGGAATGAGTGAGCGTTAAAAATTTTATAGAGCCTTGAATTTCTTTGTTACTTTCTTTCTTCAAGGAAAGAAAGTAAGGAAAAATCCTGTGAATACAGTTATCATTTTGATTTTGGAAAAAGCTTTACAACTGAATTAACCTTTTATTACTCAACTGTTACATCAAAGGATATTTCAACATCGGATACTCCACCTGCATTGGTTATATCACCTGCAGAAATACCAGAAGCTTCCTTATTGGGCTGATGGCGAAGAACAAGATTTAATTTTCCTGAATATTGATCTTTAGTATTTAATTCTATCTGTAATATTCCTTAACCAGGTGATATGTCACTTCTAACATATCGTGCCTCATCCATTTTCTATCACACATTAGTTCTTATGCATTCTTATAAATAGAACAGAGATAATTTGCCTATAAGCAGAAAGCAATTAACTTTGTCGTTTAATTTTCGGGATTGTAATGACATCCTGCATAACATAACTTAAGTTTAGAAGTAAATCGTCTTTATATTATTTTGAAGCCCTCAGGACCTAATTCATCCCGGAGGCAATAGTGGCATGATTTACACCTTTTAAAAAACAACAAAAAACAACGAATGAATAGTTTTAATAGAGCGCTCAATATTGCAGGCTGGTTAACTTTTGCAATCGCTTTCTCTGTCTTCCTGTTTTCCGTTGATCGGACAGGAAGTTTATGGGATTGTGGTGAATTTATCCTGGGTGCATATAAATTGCAGGTAGTTCACCCTCCTGGAGCTCCATTATTTTTGATGATTGGCCGCATGTTTGCTATGATTGGTGATGCTTTATCTTCCAATCCTTCAGATATCGCATTTGCTGTCAATCTGATGTCAGGCATGGTGACCGCATTCGTGGGTATGTTTGTGTGCTGGAGCACTATGTATTTGGGTAAGTTATCAATCGTAGGAAGAGATGATGCTTCTGATAAAAATCAAAACATAGCATTGTTGATGTCCGGACTTGTCGCAGGTTTGAGTTCAACCTTTTGCATCTCAGTATGGTTCTCGGCTATGGAAGGTGAAGTATATGCAATGTCGACTTTTTTTACGGCGCTCACTCTTTGGTCCTTATTAAAATGGTATTATCTGCCTGATGTTCCGAAAAGTGATAAATGGATCGTTTTTTCGCTATTCATGGCAGGCTTGTCTATAGGTGTCCATTTATTAAGTATACTTACTTTTCCGGCATTAGCTGTGTTCTACTACTTAAAAAAGTACAAAAACTTCAGGTGGGTCGGCTTTTTTGCAGCTATCGGCGCAGGCCTGGTGGTCTTATTTATAGTTCAAAAACTAATCATTGTAGGCTTGCCTGACCTTTTGGTTACCTTAGATATATTCGCAGTCAATTCTCTGGGTCTTCCATTCTATAGCGGACTGGTGCCATTTCTGGCAATCTTAGGAGGGGCCTTATATTGGGGGATTAAAAAATCACATACCAAAGGATACCACAATCTCCAACTGGCTCTGGTAAGTTTATTATTGATCATTATAGCTTATTCTACCACCACAGTTGCTGTGATAAGAGCCAACGCCAGTCCTCCCATCAATATGAACAGCCCTTCGGATCCTGCAAGGTTGGTGCCATATCTAAACCGTGAACAATATGGGGATCGTCCCCTATTATTTGGACCTTCATTTGCTGCAAAACCAACCGGCTTGGATTCAGAACCCAGATATGGACGGGTCGGTGATAGATATGAGGTAATAGATAATAAATATGATTATACATATAACAGACAGGATGAAATGTTCTTTCCACGAATGGGCAATGGGGATGATGCTACCAAAGTAAGGCTTTACAAGCAGTGGATGGGTCATGACGGAACGCCTACTGCGGGGGATAATATGTCCTTCTTCCTGAGATATCAGGTAGGATGGATGTACTGGAGATATTTTATGTGGAACTTTGTGGGTAAACAAAATGGAGAACAGGGATATATGCCCTGGGATAAAACCAAAGGCAACTGGTTGAGCGGTATCTCATTTATAGATGACGCCCGCCTGGGAAATCAATCTCAACTTCCATCCTTCGAAAAAAATAATCAGGCTAGAAATACATATTTCTTTATACCATTCCTGCTCGGTATCATAGGCTGTATATTTCATTTCAAAAAAAGAAAAAATGACTGGCTTGGTGTAATGGTTTTATTTTTGATCACCGGATTGGGCATCATTGTATATTCCAACCAGCCTCCTATAGAGCCCCGTGAGAGGGATTATGTCCTGGTAGGATCATTTTTTACATTCTGTATTTGGATAGGTTTGGGAAGTCTAGCCATAGGTACCTTTCTTTCAGAAAAGATCAGGTCAAACCGCATGATCGGTTATTCCTTAGGGGGAGTAATAGGTTTACTATCTCCTCTGTTGATGGTTTCACAAAATTTTGACGACATGAGCAGGAAAGACATTCGTGCTTCCCGCGATTATGCCAGTAACTTCCTCAATTCTGTCGGCAAGAACGCCATAATCTTTACATATGGTGACAATGATACCTACCCATTATGGTATGCACAGGAGGTAGAAGGCATCCGTCCGGATGTTCGGGTGGTAAATCTTTCATTGATCGCAGTAGATTGGTATATCGATCAGCAAAGGCGAAAGATCAATGAGTCAGAAGCTATCAAAATGACTGTGCCTGCTGAATCTTACAGAGGTAATAAACGAAATCAGGTTTATTACATAACCTCACCGATGTCTGAACAAGAATTGCCCTCTTCTGCTGTGCTCAAATTTATTGGTGAATATCATCCTCTGGAAGGTTCGGGTTCTAAGCAGGAATCCTTTCTTCCTACCAATAAAATTTACATTCCTATAGATAAGGCGAAGTTGCTTTCGATGAAATATATTTCGCAATCCGACTCTACTCTTGATAAGATCCCCGTCAATTTTGATGTGAAAGAACAAGGGGACTACATTGTGAAAGGTGATCTTGCAGTATTGGATATTATTTCAAGCAATATCAATGACAGGCCGATCTACTTTTCAGTAACAGCAGATCCAGAAAAATTTTTGGGTCTCGGACCTTATATGCAACTGGAAGGTCTTGCCTTGCGGATCGTACCAGTGAGAACTCAACCGGACAGGCAATTTGGTGTATTTGGAATGGGGCGTGTAGCTGCAGACAGCTTATACAACAATGTAATGACGAAATTTAAATGGGGTAATTTTGATAAAGATAAACTATTCGTAGACAGAAGTTATTTCCCTTCCATCAATGCCATGCGTATGGTACAAATGAGAGGAGCATATAATATGATCAATAAAAATGACAAAAAACGTGCTGCAGAACTTGCCGAGAATACATTAAAAGTTTTTCCAAATAAAAACTTTCCATTTGATGGTACCATTATTCCTGCACTGGCTTTGATAACTCAGGCAAGCAGCCTTGACAGAGCTAAGCCGTATATAAGAACACTAGCTGAAAATATGCGTGAGAAAATGATCTTTTACAATAGTCTGAGTCCTGCAGAACTGGGAGAGGGCCATCAAAGTGATTTTGAAGATACCAAAAAGACCATTTCAGATCTAATGGATATCATAGGACAAAATAAAGATACAGCATTCGAAGAGGAGATCAAAAAAATAGTCGGCGCTTACATAGGCTCCCCTGCTCCCGCAAATATTCCCTTAGAACGTTAATCATTTAAATTAAAAAAAATGAAAGTAGCAATAGGTTGTGACCATGCAGGTTTCCCATTGAAAGAGGTTGTGTTATCCTTTTTAGAAGACCACAATCTGGAAGTGATCGATAAAGGAACATACTCTTCGGAAAGTGTGGATTATCCGGATTTCGCCCACCCTGTTGCTTTCGCGGTGGAGGATAAAGTAGCTGATTGGGGGATATTAATCTGTGGCAGTGGGAATGGTGTTGCTATAACAGCAAATAAACATCAGGGCATTCGATGCGCTTTATGCTGGAAAGAAGAATTAGGTGCATTGGCGCATCAGCATAATAATGCTAACATTATTGCTTTACCCGCAAGATATATCAGTAACGAAGAAGCATACGCTATTCTTAAGGCGTATCACAATGCAGCTTTCGAAGGGGGAAGACATGAGAAAAGAGTAGAAAAAATTAGCATTCATTAATTATTATTTTAATAAAAATTGAATTTTGATAAATCATTTAAAATTCAACCTGACGCAAACTTATATTTATATAGTTTGCTTTGGTTGTATTCAGCTGTTTGTATTTCATAACCTCAAGGGACAATCTACTGTCTCTGAAACTGAAAATGGTCCGATATATCATTATTCTCAGTTTATTACTAAAAATGATCTGAAAAACCTTATCACGATGCTTGCTTCTGATTCATTGGAAGGAAGGGGTTTTGGAACCAGAGGGACTTTTAAGGCATCGGAATATATAGCAAGCCAACTCCGGTATGAAGGTATCAGTGCAAAAGGAGACAGGGGAACATATTTTCAACCAATGACCATCAATAAATGGTCAAGTGACAAAAGTGAATTTGACATTCTCACAGCTACTAATCTTATAAAAAACAAGCTGAAACACGGGCAGGACTTTAATTATAGTCTAAGCGATATTCGTTCTGAAGTTAAAATGAATGGAAGTCACATCATGTTTACAGGATATGGAATCCTTGAAAAAAATTACAATGATTATCAATATGCACAAGTCCGCGGTGAAGTGGTCATGTTCATGGAAGGTGAACCAATGAAGGATAAAAAATATCTGGTTAATAATTCCATAAAAGCTTCAAGATGGTCTATTGATATTTCACTGAAAATAGAAACTGCTATACAAAGAGGTGCACGGGCAATTTTTATCCTCGTTGATTCTACCAAATTTCCGCTTAGAACCGAGGAGCAAATAGCCACAGTAAATTTATATTCAGAAGAAATAAGTGAAAAATATCCAATCCCTGTGATCAGAATAAACGAAAGGTCACTGAGTAAAATGCTTTCACAAAAGGAATATCTTAAAATAAAAAAATATATAGCTGAGGTTAAAAAAGGCAAAATATCATCTAATTATATCTCGACTTTATATAAAGTATCTCTTTCCACTAAACATACTGTAATAAGAGATCGCAATGTGGTCGCTGTTATTGAAGGTAGTGATCCTGTACTTAAAAAAGAATACATCGTCATATCTGCTCATTATGATCATATTGGAATAGTAAATGGGGAAATAAATAACGGTGCTGATGACAATGCGACTGGCACTGCAGCATTGATCTCGTTGACAAAAGCTTTGAAAGCATTGCAGTTAAATAAGTATCCTTTGAAACGTAGTATTTTATTTTTGTTTTGCACGGGTGAAGAAGTGGGCTTAGTGGGTTCCAAATATTTCACCCGGGATCCCATCGTTCCCATGCGTGAGATTAAGATCAATATTAATATTGATATGATCGGCAGAAGTGATGATCTTCATTCGGAAAATGAAAATTATGTGTACGTCATAGGTGCCGACAAAATAAATCCTCTCTTAGATAAATCCATTAGAGAAAATAATGCATGGTCGGTCAATTATAAACTTGACTACACTTACAATGACCTCAATCATCCTCTTAGATTATATTACAGGAGTGATCATTATAATTTTGCCGAAGCCGGTATTCCAAGCGTATTTCTATTTGGTGGATTTCATAAAGATTATCACCGCCCTACTGATGATATATTTTATATTAATTTTAAAAAAGTGGAAGACATTACGAGGTTGGTATATTTTACGATAATTGATCTGGCTAATCAACCAAATCCAATATTGACTCAATACAAGGACAATTAAGTCATGAGCGTCTTAATTTTATCAATTGAAACTTCGACGGTGCCCTTTTCAGTTTCTGTAAGTGATGGTATTAACATATTGTCTTATGTTTCTAATGTTGAAAGAACTATGTTGGCTTCGCATCTGACTATAATGATCCAGAACTGCTGTAAAGCAGCATCTATTACATTATCTCAACTTCATGGAATCGCTGTAGCTCCGGGACCCGGAAGTTATACAGGCCTGAGAATAGGAATGTCAGTAGCTAAAGGGTTATGTTTCTCCTTGAAAATTCCGCTTATGTTGGTTTCAGGTTTTAAAGCGATGGCACGGGAAGTAATTACTAATCATCCGGAAGTACTTGATCAAACGAGTCTTATCTGCCCGGCTCTGGATGCCAGGCGCAATGAGGTTTATATTGAAATGTTCGATATTGAGCTACAGGAATTATTGCCTGCAACAGCCTGTATTTTACCTTATTCGGTTGCACAGCTGACGAATCGGGATGTCCAAAGGATAATCTGTATTGGAGATGGTGGTCACAAACTTAAGGATCAATTGGGTAGTGCAGAATATATTTCCCTGCCTGTGATGAGCGATGCCCGTTGGTTAGCTCCCGTAGCATATGAAAGATATCGTGATCAAGCTTTTGATTCTGTTTCCAATGCTGAACCTTTCTATTTAAAACCTCCAAATATTACTACTCCGAAACGAGTTTAAAATTGAAAATGAAGAATTTCTAAGACGCATTAAAATATTTCCTCTCTTTTTAATGTGAACAGGTAGGCGGGGATATCTTTGTTACTTTCTATCTTCAAGGAAAGAAAATAAGGATAACCACTCCTGTTTAACTGGTTAAGGCTTTAACGGGTCATCTTCCTATAAATTTTATTTCTATCTATTCTTCATATGTATTCTATTGTCTGTCAAACAAAAAGAAATATAAATTGTTCTCATATGAGAATTAAATTGAATTTAAAAAAGTTTGGTACAGTTTTGGTTATATAGTATGTATTATCCAAAACTAAATGCATATAATAATATGAGAAAACAAAAAAACGATGCTATTTCGCTTAAAGGTGGGAAATCCGAAATGCACCTCGATTATACAGCACTGCGTAAGGCCGTTTTAGTCCTTCGTGCTGTAAATCACAAGTTACGGCAGCGTATTATCGATCTTCTGGAGGAAGGGGATAATATGACGGTGACAGATATTTACATTAAATTA
>JAYUWT010000558.1:0-2768 GCA_043753405.1 Saprospiraceae bacterium
GGAAGCTAAAAGCTGCAGAAAATTCATTTTCAAGATCTCCATCAAGGATTGCTTCCCTAATCTCATTTTTAAGATCACCAACAATAGGTCCTGACTTAATATCAAAAGTATCCATGATCAGTTCGCCCGAAACGGGTGGTTGCCAATTGCGCATTTTATCTTTTTCTTCGATCTCTTTTAGTTTGAGTCTGACAAGTTCATAGTTTTCCAATAATTTTTTGACTTTCTTTTCATTTTTGGAGGTAATATCTGCTTCACACAATATCATAAGGTCATCGATGTCATCTCCGCTGTCGAATAACAATCTCCTTATCGCACTATCTGTAATATCTTCTTTGGTAAGGCTGATTGGACGAAGGTGGTATCTCACCAGTTTTTGGACATATTTCATAGACTGATCCATAGGAAGATGCATTCTTTTGAACATTTTGTGAACCATTACAGCGCCAAGTGCTTCATGACCGTGAAAAGTCCAACCTTGCTTGTCATCAAATCTTTTGGTAGACGGTTTAGCAATATCATGCATTAAGGCAGACCATCTCAACCATACATTGTCCGACTTTTTACATACATTGTCCAGCACCTGAAGTGTATGGTAAAAATTGTCCTTATGGCCTTTTCCTTCATGATATTCCACACCGTGCAGCTCCACAAGTTCCGGCATAAAATAATGAAGTAAGCCAGTTTTGAATAAATGGGTAATTCCAATCGAAGGCACATCACACTCCATGATCTTTTGAAATTCGGTCATGATGCGTTCAATACTAACAATTTCTATACGATCCTTATTTTTAGAAATTGCCTTGAGTGTATCAGGATCTATTGTAAAATTTAATTGATTGGCAAAACGAATGGCGCGCATCATTCTTAGAGGATCATCAGAAAATGTAGTATCCGGATCTAGGGGTGTTTTAAGTAGTTTTTGTTCCATATGTTCCATTCCGTCGAAGGGATCCAACAACTCACCATAATCCTCTTCATTGAGACTGATAGCCAAGGAATTTATTGTAAAATCCCTTCTCAACTGATCATCATAGAGTGTGCCCGCAATGACTGAAGGTTTGCGGCTGTCGCGGGAATAAGATTCTTTTCGCGCACCGACGAATTCCAGTTCGACATCTTTATATTTTACTGATGCGGTACCAAAGTTCTTAAAGACAACGACCGGATTCTTATTACCAAGTAATTTGTTGACATATTCAGCCAACTCTATTCCATCACCTACACATACGATATCAATATCTTTGGATCTTCTTCCCAGGACTTTATCACGTACATATCCACCTACCAGATATGTCTGGCTATTCAACTCTTTTGCAGCTTTAGATAAAGTGCTGTATATTAGTTCGTCGGTCTTTGTGCTATTCAGTAATAAAAACATGTTGACTTTTTTTACACTAATAAAGCTTCACTGTTATAATACATGCGCATAGTTGCGGTGATATCTTCCACTTCCTGGTAAGATGTTGCATTGACAAGTAAAGACCTGAATTGCTTGACCTCCCTATATCCCCTGAAATAATTAGTATAGTGCCTGCGCATTTCATTTATAGCTATTTTTTGCCCTTTCCAGATGATGGATCTGTGTAAATGTTCAAGGACTGCATCTATCCTTTCCTCCAAAGTTGGCGGCTCAGCTATGGTACCGTCATTCAGAAATTCCTTAACTTCCCGAAATATCCAGGGATTGCCGATGCTTGCCCGGCCGATCATGATGCCGTCGACACCATATCTTTCTTTATATAATTTTGCTTTCTGAGGCGTATCGATGTCACCATTTCCAAAAATAGGAATATGAATTCTGGGGTTTTCCTTCACTTTGGCAATAAGTGACCAGTCAGCTTCACCCGTATACATTTGTTTTCGAGTGCGTCCATGGATCGAAAGCGCCTGGATCCCAATGTCTTGAAGCCTTTCTGCGACTTCTACAATATTCATGGTATTTTCATCCCATCCCAACCTGGTTTTCACAGTGACAGGAAGTGAAGTGGCATTCACTACAGCTTTTGTAAGTGAGATCATTTTATCAATATCCTGAAGTATGCCTGCCCCTGCCATTTTACAGACAACTTTTTTAACAGGGCATCCATAATTAATGTCCAGGATCTCAGGTTGTGTGCGCTCTATGATCTCAGCTGCCTGTACCATACTTTTTTCATCAGAACCAAATATCTGAATACCTACTGGACGTTCTTCATCCCGGATATCTAGTTTCTGGATACTTTTATCAGCATTGCGGATAAGCCCTTCTACAGAAATAAACTCTGTGTAGACCATATCGCATCCCTGGGCCTTGCATAAAGCCCTGAAAGGAGGATCACTCACATCTTCCATAGGTGCAAGTAAGAGCGGGAATTCACCCAATAATATGTTGCCTATTTTTACCAACCAGAGAATATATAAATAATAAAAACAAAAATAATACTCACAAGCAACATATAATAATCGCAATTAGATTCACTTGCGATAATCAGTCACTTCAACACATCTCTACTTAGTTAATTCAATAGTTATCTTTAAATACAGATTCTGACTAATATGCCGGAACCTGAATTAATGACGTTAAAAGAAAAAGCCCCGGAAATTCCGGGGCTTTACTTAGTAGCGGAGGCAGGACTTGAACCTACGGCCTTCGGGTTATGAGCCCGACGAGCTACCAACTGCTCCACTCCGCGATGTATTTTTATTAAAGTGTCGCAAAGATAACCTTATTATTGGAATAATAGGTAATCTGACCTTTAATTTTTAATAATGGCAAATTTGCCGGT
>JAYUWT010000559.1:0-2765 GCA_043753405.1 Saprospiraceae bacterium
TATCATAAATTAATTTAGTTGTACAGACGATAATTATTAAAGACAAATATGCAAAAAATTATCTAAGTCCACCCTTATACTTATTGTAAAGTTGCTCAAATTACTTCAAGATTTTTATCCATTTCAGAAAGAGCAAATAGAATTAAAAACAGATCTCATCCCTTCAGTTGCTCTCATTTGCAATATTTCCAGCTTATCTCCTAGAAAGGAAGTTTCATAACTACTTACCGGAAGTGGATCAATTAAGTATATTTTGTTTGCCCGAACGGCATAACCGACCAATGATGCGGCAGGATAGACCTGCAAAGAAGTTCCAATGACGAGCAGTATGTCACATTTTTTAACCAGATCCATTGCCTTACCCAACATAGGAACCTCTTCACCGAACCATACGATATCCGGTCTTAACTGAGCACCATCTTCTCCCAGATCGCCGATTTTAATATTTTCCGTCCATGGATATTGAATTGCGGCATTCCTTTCACTCCTCGTATACAATAAGGAACCGTGCAGATGGATCACAGACGTAGAACCTGCCCGTTCATGAAGATCGTCCACATTTTGAGTTACAATATGTACATTATAATATTCCTGCAAATTAGCACAAAGCAAATGAGCCTCATTGGGCAATGCATCCCGGACCTTTTCCCTGCGCTCATTATAAAAATTCAAGACCAGGGCAGGATCTTTTCTCCATCCATCAATGCTTGCTACAGACATCACATCGTGATTTTCCCACAATCCATCAGAATCCCGAAAGGTAGAGATGCCACTTTCAGCACTGATACCTGCTCCCGATAATACAACTAAATTATTCAAGTCTTAATAAATTTTTAATTTAATAAAAGCACATTACAGAGATTATTGTTTGATTAAATCAAAGCGCAATGAACTATATGCAAAACCAATATTTTGTACAATATCTGATGCGATCAGGGAAGATAGATCTGAACTGTCAACAGCTATTGCACCTGCCAGACCATGCAAGTAACTTCCTACTTTCGCTGCTTCTACTGATGCATAACCCTGGGCAAGTAAACTGGTGATCATACCTGTGAGTACATCTCCGGAACCTGCTGTGGCCATACTACTATTTCCGTTGTTATTGACGTATATCTCACCGTTGGGTGAGGAGATGAAGGTATCAGCTCCTTTCAACAGTATTACTATTTGATATTTCTGTGAAAAAGTCCTCATGAATTCAATTCGCTCCAGTTGATTATTAAATGTACCGAACAATCGCTCAAATTCTCCTTTATGTGGTGTCAGAATGCTGTTTTTTGGTAATTTTATTTCCCAATTATCAATTGATTTTAAAACTGTCAATGCGTCAGCATCTATCACCATAGGCTTGTCAGATAGCTGCTCCAATAATTGTTGAGTTAGTGCTAACTGATCCGTATTTATTCCCATCCCTGGACCAATTCCAATTGCATCAACTTTTTTATTTAGTTCAAAAGGGCCTATATGATATTTATTATTATCTGCATCAATAATAGCTTCAGGTAAAGAAGCCTGTAAAAATGAAACAGCGCAGGAAGGCACATGGAGGCTAACAATACCACATCCGGTGCGCAATGCAGCTTCTCCGGCAAGTTTCATACATCCTGCCATACCATGGCTACCACCTATCAGCATACAGTGTCCGCGGGCATATTTGTGTGTTAGCCTGTCCGGTTTTTTCAGGATTGAACTAATTATATTTGCTTGCACATAGTATGTATTGCTTTCAAAATTCTGCTGATTCTGATCTAAAACAGGTATATCTACTATGGTTAGTTTACCTATATGATCGTTCGTTTCTTCCAGAAAATAACCCATTTTTGCGGTAGATAGTCCAATGGTTTCATTGCACATTAAAGCGACTCCTTTATTCCCTTCATCGGTAAATAGGCCAGTCGGGATATCTATAGCTAATTTGTAGGAATTAAAAAGGTTTAAGCGCTTAATAAAATTACCAAGATTAGGATTAAGTTCCCTGTTTAAACCTGTACCAAGCATGCCATCTATTAAAACATCATGAAAAGGAATGATGTGCGAAGGCAAATCCTGCATATCCAAAGTGAATAATGGTATAGAATTGAACACTTTTGAAGCACATTCATCGAATTCAAGAGTATTTTTTTTTGAAATGTTTAAAATACCCAACTCTACATTATAACCTTGAGAAACCAAGCGGTTAGCTATTTGTATCCCATCTGCTCCATTACGACCATTTCCACAATATATTAAAATACTTACATTTATATCAAATTCACTATCAATGAAATATGCAACAAAAGCCTCAGAAGCTGCCTGAATTAGATCTAAAGAAGATAGATTACAGGTTTTCATAGTTTCCTCTTCCAGAGCAACTATTTGCGACTTTGAAAAAATTTTCATGATTATATATTTTAGTTAAAAGTTCCATTCTGAATACTTTTTTATAAAAACTTTAAAAAAAAGAAGTATTTTTGACGAAGATAATTAGTAAACCCATAAACATAATGGCTTTGAAAAAAAAACGTTTACTCAAATTTGTATGTATTATTTTAATTTTAGGCTGTGGCACACTTTGCCAAAGTCAGAATGAAATACACTACTCTCAATTCTATAACGCCACCTTAAATCTCAATCCCGGTCTTACAGGGATCTTCAATGGGGATAAAAGGATATCCGGCAATTATAGGACACAATGGGCTTCAGTACCTGTTGATTATTCTACAGTCAGTTTGAATTATGATCAGAAGATCTATTCCCAGAAAAATGATAAAATATTTTTTGGA
>JAYUWT010000560.1:0-2760 GCA_043753405.1 Saprospiraceae bacterium
ATTTATTATAATCCAAAATCAATTATCATCAGGACATCATGGGTATATTCAGAATATGGAAATAATTTTGTGAAAACTATTTTGAAATTAATTAAGGAAAAACCTGAGCTCACCGTAGTCAAAGATCAAATAGGAGCCCCCACATATGCAAGCGATTTGGCTAAGGTCACTTTAAACATATTAGGTAAAATTTTGACTACCAGGGATTTTAACCAATTTGGCATCTATAATTATTCAAATGAAGGCCAAATTTCCTGGTTTGATTTCGCATGCGAGATAGCAAAGATTTCTAAATCAACTTGCACCATCAATCCTGTAAGTACCACCGAGCTTTCCCGACCCGCATCCAGACCGACCTACAGTGTATTTGACATGACAAAAATCAAAACGGCATTTGATATCCAACCCGTCCTATGGAAAGATTCACTTGAAATTTGCATTAAAAATCTTAGTCAAATTAATCCCTAAAAACGGCTATTTTTGTTTATTAACAAGTTCGCTTTATTAATCGTTTTCTTATAGGTGTTGACAAAAATAAAAACATATTTTTTAGTCCTATTCACATTGGCAAGTATCTCCAGCTGGGCTACACATAATCGGGCAGGCGACATCACGTATACTCAAATAGGACCATTTAGAATCAGAGCTACTGTCACTATTTATACCAAGACCAGCAGTACAGGAGCCGATCGGGATACAGTGACTGTGGACTGGGGAGATGGTCAATCTTCAGGAGCATATAGAATTAATGGACCTGGCCTCAAAGGTGAACCATTAGAGAATGATATTAAAAAGAATTTTTATGTCGCCGAACATACATATCCGGGTAATGGCACGTACACTATAAATATGACTGACCCTAACAGAGTTGGAAATATTTTAAATTTAAATTTTCCAAATTCGATCAATGTCCAATTCCATCTTTCCACTACTCTTACATTACTCAATTCTACTATCCAAGGTTTTAATAATTCGGTTCAAATACTTCAACCACCGATAGATTTTGGATGTGTTGGTAAACGATTTGTACACAATCTCAATGCATATGATCCCGATGGTGATTCATTGTCATTCGAATACGCTATTCCATTACAGGCCACTAATACTGAAGTACCTAATTATCGCTTCCCGGATCAAATCGTCCAGGGGGCCGACAATAAAATATCTCTGGATAAATCTACCGGTAATTTTATATGGCTGTCTCCTCAAAGAGAAGGTGAATACAATATTGCTATACGAATCAAAGAATATCGAAATGGTATCTTGCTCAATAGTGTGATTAGAGACATGCAAATCACCATTGAAAATTGTAGTAATGATCCACCCGAACTTGTGGTCCCCAATGAAATATGCGTGATAGCCGGTCAAAAGATAGAATTTAATGTAATCGCAAATGATAAGAATGCTAGAAATAGAATAGCCTTATCTGCTCTAGGAGGCCCACTTAATCAGAAAATAAATAAAGCTGAATTCATTACTGCCAAAGGATATCAAAACCAACCTGCAGTGGGTACGTTTATCTGGCAAACTTCTTGCGAACATATTTCGGATGTGCCGTATAGTGTGGTATTCAGAGCTGTGGATAATTTTAAAGACTCTACAGGTCTAGCGGATCTTAAATCCATAAAAATAAAAATAGTAGGCCCTCCACCACAAAATGTCACCGCAAATTCTATAAACAATAACCAGTCAAGGATAACCTGGACATTTCCTAACTCCTGTGCAGTGAGTGTAAATGACTATTTCAAGGGTTTTTCACTTTGGAGAAAAATCAATAGCAACCAATTTCCAATAGACAGTTGCAGACCGGGCTTGGCAGGCAAGGGGTATGTCAAAATCGCATCAAATATTAATTCAAAAAACGGTGATACTTATTTTTATTTAGATGAAATGCTGGATGGCGGCAATACCTATTGTTACCGAATCTTAGCGGAGTTTGCTTTTACATCGCCTGGCGGGAATTCATATAACAGAGTAGTCGGATTGCCTTCAGAAGAAAAATGTATACAATTAAAAAGAGATCTTCCTTTTATCACCCAAGTGACTGTATTGACTACCAGTAGCACGCAGGGATCAGTCCAATTAAAATGGATAAGGCCGAATCCTGACGATCTGGATACAATAAAAAATAAGGGACCTTACAAAATTGTGATCTTGGCTGCAGAAGGGCTAAACCCACCTGCAAGTGCATTCACCGCGATAGCAGGAGCCACCCTCAGTTCTATCTCATATACCGGCTTCACGGATACCCTGTATACTCACGCTGGTTTAAATACATTAAATAAAGCCTATTCCTATAAACTCCAATTTTATACAGGAAGCTCATCTACCACTCCTTATGGCGTTTCCTATCCAGCAAGCAGTGTATATCTTACAGCAACATCTTCAGACAGGACAGTAAAATTAATTTGGGATCATACTGTACCTTGGATAAACTATAACTATGAAATTCATAGAAGTACAAACTCTTTACCTTTTGAATTTATTGGCAGTTCTATTGTGACCACTTTTATCGATAGGCCGTTGACTAATTCTATTTCCTATTGTTATAAAATAAAATCTATCGGCACGTATGGAATTAATGGACTACCCAACCCTATAGTAAATTTTTCAGAAGAAATATGTACAATTCCTACCGATACATCCGCCCCGTGTATGCCTGTAGTTTCTATAGACAGAAATTGTATTTCCAAAGATCCAAAGGGGAATGTCACCAATAAAATTTCATGGACAGTAGTGGGCACTGATTCTTGCTTTGCA
>JAYUWT010000561.1:0-6959 GCA_043753405.1 Saprospiraceae bacterium
ACTCCAACTGATCCATAATACGTCCCGCACGGTTATAACCCAACTTTAACCTCCGCTGGATCATCGATGTCGAGCCATGTTGATTCTGAACAACCAATAATGCTGCTTCCTGAATTAACTCATCCAGATCCGCCAATTTTAACTGGCCTTTACCTCCGCCTTCATTTGTTTCATCCGGAACATCCGGCAACATATAGGGTGTTGGAAAACCTTGCTGGTCAGCTATAAATTTGACAACTTTATCCACTTCATGTGTATCAACAAATGCAGATTGTATACGTACTATTTTACCATCAGCGGATAATAGCATGTCCCCCCTGCCTATCAATTGATCGGCGCCTCCTGAATCTAATATTATGCCGGAGTCGATCTTGGATGATACTTTAAATGCGATCCTGGCAGGGAAATTGGCTTTTATGATACCTGTGATGATCTTGACTGAAGGCCTTTGTGTTGCAATTACAAGATGGATTCCTATCGCACGGGCTAATTGTGCTATCCTGGCTATCGGAGCTTCTATCTCTTTACCTGCAGTCATGATCAGATCTGCAAATTCATCTATTACCAAAACAATAAAAGGTAGGAATTTATGCCCTTTATTTGGGTTTAATTTGCGCTCAGTAAATTTAACATTGTACTCTTTAATATTTCTGACTCCGGCTTTCTTTAACAGATCGTATCTGTCATCCATCTCTATAACCAATGAATTTAATGTACGTATTACTTTTTTTGTATCTGTAATGATAGGTTCGTCCTGATCAGGTAACATGCACAAAAAATGGCTTTCAAGGCGGCTGTAGACTGACAATTCTACTTTCTTTGGGTCAATCAAAACTAATTTGACATATGCAGGGTGATTATGTTGAATGATCGACAATAGTATGGCATTTATGCCTACTGATTTACCTTGTCCTGTGGCTCCGGCTATTAATAAATGGGGCATTTTGGCAAGATCTGCAACGAAAACCTCATTGCTGATCGTCTTACCGAATGCAATGGGAAGATCCATCTGAGCAGTTTGAAATCTTTCCGAGCCTAACACTTCTCTCAATCCTACTATCTGTTTGTTCTGGTTGGGAACTTCGATCCCAATAGTACCCCGTCCGGGTATAGGTGCGATAATACGGATACCCAAAGCAGCCAGGCTAAGAGCTATATCATCTTCTAAGTTTTTTATTTTGGAAATACGGACTCCGGGAGCCGGCACGATCTCATACAATGTGACCGTTGGTCCGATAGTAGCTCTTATCTTGGTGATCTCAATCTTATAATTTTGGAGCGTATTAACGATTTGATCTTTATTTGCATTTAGTACAGCATGATCTATCTGTACTTGTTGATCATCATAACTGTCAAGAAGATCAAGTGTTGGTTTCTGATATCGCGACAACTCCAGGATCGGATTGTAAGGCTCATCAGGATTGTCTAATTCTGCCCGTACTTTTAATAGTTCTTCTTCTTCTTTACTTAATGCATAGATTGGTGCTTCCTGTTCCGGATACGAATTATTGTTATGCTGAAATTGAGAAAATACCTCTTCGATCTCAAATCCAAGGTCTTCCTGAGTTGCTATTTGATTATTATGACTACCATTTCCTGCAAAATTGTCTTCAAGTTCAAATGAAACATCATGATTAAAAGATTTTGCACCTTTATTCAATGCTACTCCAGTAACTTCATCAAATTCATGATGGTCTTTGTCTGATTTTATTGCTTTGCCATTTAATTTTATCAACTCGTTAAGATCATCGATCTCAAAGTTTTCATTGTCAGCTGCAACTTGCTCTCCTCGTCTCCTGAAAGCAGTCAGGAATGAAGAAAAATTTAAAAAGGAAAAGAAATTTTTATTGAATTCAGGAAAGTATCTTTTGAACGACCATAACTCAGGATTGGCATTTCTGAACCAAACTGCAAGACAGAGTATCACGAATCCATATAATAACCAAGTACCAACTGTACCCAGGTACTCATTGCCCCATAAAACAATATTTTTCCCATATGCACCGCTATAAGAAAAAGATGCATCCGGCAGTATCAATTCAAAAAAAGTGCATCCAAGCACCATTGCGAAGACGACATTGCGAAACATAGGCCAAATCCTCGCAGAACCTTTTCCATTAATCAATCTATATCCCACTCTGATCAATAATAATATAAAAGCAAAAGCACTTATCCCAAAGGTCCAGTAGATTACAGCATGTGATACCAACGCTCCTAGTTTGCCAAACCAATTGTAAGCAATTATATCCCCTTCAAATAAGTTATCCCATTTGAAAGGTCTCAGAAAACTGTTGTCAGTTTCCCAGGTAAATAAATAAGAAGTAAAGGAAATAAAAAGAAAGATCGCACACAAATAACAGAACAAACCAAATAGTTTCGGTAATCTATCATCTGTAATAACAGATTTGACGCGCTTCGTGAAAGTTGGTGGAGCCTGCTTAGGCTTTCTTGTTGCCATAAGACCTTAATAAAATTTTGTAGTTATCTTAAATAAATCCTGAAGCAAACGATATACATCGCTCACATACAACAAAGATAACAAATAATATTAATATGTAGTATAGATACTAGATTCTAGAGTCTTGCGTCTGATTCACTTGTCATTCGTCAGGTGAAAATCTATCTCAGGATGATTGTCCTGGGATGTTTTTAAAGCCCAGGCACTTTCAGCAAGGTAAACCAGGAAGCCATCTTTATCCCGGGCAATATCCTTTTTCCTTCTTTGGACAAATGCATCAAGGTCAGTTTGCTTCTCAGCAGTTACCCAACATGCTTTGTGTAAATTGACCGGTTCATAAGTACATTTTGCACCATATTCATGTTCCAACCGAAATTGTATGACATCAAACTGAAGAGCACCAACTGTCCCAACTATCTTACGCCCGTTATCCTCTTTTGTAAATAATTGCGCGACTCCCTCATCCATCAATTGTTCGAGACCTTTTGCAAGTTGTTTTGATTTCATCGGATCAGCATTATTGACAAACCTGAACTGCTCAGGCGAAAAACTTGGCAAACCTTTGAAATGCAAAGACTCACCATCTGATAAAGTATCACCGATTTTGAAATTACCGGAGTCATATAATCCAACTACATCACCAGGAAAGGCATTTTCCACTAACTCCTTCTTAGATGCCATAAAAGTTGTTGGATTGCTAAATTTCATTTGTTTGTCCTTCCGAACGTGATAATAATTGGTGTTTCTTTTGAATTCGCCGGAACATATCCTGAGGAAGGCGATCCTATCTCTGTGTTTTGGGTCCATGTTAGCATGGATCTTGAATACAAATCCTGAAAATTGGTCTTCTTCAGGTCGCACAATTCTTTCCTCTGTTTCTCTGGGAAGTGGAGGCGGCGCAATCTGTACAAAACAATCAAGCAATTCTTTTACCCCAAAATTGTTGACAGCACTACCAAAAAAAACTGGTGATTGTCTTCCATTCAAATATGCATCCTTATCAAATCTTGGATAGACACCGTTAATTGTATTCATTTCCTCCCTCAATTCTTTTGCAGCACGTTCACCTACTATCCTATCAATTGAAGGATCTTCAAGTTTATTGATCACGATCGTTTCATCTTCAGTTTGTTTGCCATGGGCACTGAATAATGACAGCTTATTCTCAAAAATATTGTAAACGCCCTGGAAATGTTGACCCATGCCGATGGGCCAGGAAAGAGGACAGGCATTTAATCCAAGTTTCTGTTCTATATCATCCAATAGGTCAAATGCATCCAATCCTTCCCTATCTAACTTATTGATAAAGACGATGATAGGTGTATTTCTCATGCGACTTACTTCAACCAGTTTTTCTGTTTGGGGTTCAACTCCCTTAGCCACATCGATCACAACGATGACACTATCTACTGCAGTCAAAGTTCTATAGGTGTCTTCAGCAAAATCCTTGTGGCCTGGTGTGTCCAGGATATTGATCTGCAGGTCTTTATATTCAAACCCCATCACAGAAGTTGCAACAGATATACCTCTTTGTTTTTCGATCTCCATAAAATCCGATGTTGCTGATTTTTTGATCTTATTAGACTTTACAGCCCCGGCCACCTGAATAGCACCACCGAATAATAATAATTTTTCTGTAAGGGTTGTTTTCCCGGCATCCGGATGGCTAATAATGCCAAAGGTCCTTCGTCTTGCTATTTCTTTCTCTTTACTCATGATCTATTTTCAAATAAGGCCGCAAAGGTATGAAAAGCAGTCGGCTATCAGAAATTAGCTTTAAGCTTTAATTTGAAATAAATTAAACAACCATCTTTAAATGATTAATTTTTCTAAATGATCACTTTATCGCTTCCAACCTGCTCCCTGAAACAATGCCACGGCCATCATGCCCGCAGTTTCCGTTCTCAGACGTGTTGCTCCCATTGAAGTCGCTTTAAAACCCTTTGCCAGACCCAATTGAATCTCATTAAGAGAAAAATCACCTTCAGGTCCGATCAAAATAATTGTTGACTTACCGGAGGCCATAAAAGATTGCATTTCAGTTTTGATCATATCCTCGCAAGTGGGCATCAACTTAACTTCATAGTTTTCAGACTCTTCTAATATTTGTTTCAATGGGACATTATCCCGAACCATTGGTGTATAACAATTTAAAGACTGTTTCATGGATGATTGGACAATTCTGTGGATCCTTTCCATCCGAATATTGGTTTTAACAGAGCGATCACAATTGATAAATGAAATTTCATCAATTCCCATTTCAACAGCCTTTTCTACAAACCATTCTATTCTGTCGATATTCTTCGTCAATGCAATACCAATGTGGAGCATTCCGGACCACTTTTTTTTAGTATGTATTTCTTTTATTACCTTTGTAATAGCCTGATTGCGTGATAATTGTAAGATCTCGCAATGGAATATAAATCCCGAACCATCAATGATTTGTATTTGATCGCCGGCCTTTTTTCTTAGACTTTTGTTCAAATGTGTAACTTCCTCCCCTTCTATGATTACCTTATCTCCGCCTTGCTTTGAGCCCCAGAATAATTGCATTTCAATATATATTAATAATTACATTATTACCATAACAATGAGAAACTATTACCTTTGTGCTCTTCTGATGAGACAACTTTATACTATCCTCATTGTTTGAAAAAAGTAAAATTAAAATAATCTTATTAAATGGATATAGCAATCATGATCGCCCAACTAATATTGAGCCTTTCGATATTAGTGATCTTACATGAATTAGGCCACTTTATTCCCGCAAAACTGTTCGGCACCCGCGTTGAAAAATTTTATTTATTTTTCGATCCTTGGTTTTCTTTGTTTAAGGTCAAAAGAGGTGATACAGAATACGGTATTGGCTGGTTGCCATTGGGAGGGTATGTGAAGATAGCAGGAATGGTTGATGAAAGCATGGATAAAGAATTTAAAAACCGTCCACCACAACCGTGGGAATTCAGATCTAAAAAGGCATGGCAAAGGCTTATCATTATGGTTGGTGGTGTCACAGTCAACTTCTTACTGGGTTTTTTCATATTTGGAATGATGTTGTTCGTCTATGGAGAAAAGAAAATGCCTGCTCAGGATATGAAATATGGTGTTGCTACCACAAAATTATCCAGAGACGCTGGATTCATGGACGGTGACAAAATCTTAGCTTTGAGTGGACGACCGTATACTTACTTTAATGGGGCCACCATAGCCAAAGAAATTATGCTTGACGATCTGCGTGACATCAAAGTTGATAGAGGAGGTAAGGAAATCGATTTTAAAATTTCTGAAGCTGCTGCATCTTCGATCACTTCCAACCAAAAAGAGGCAATGGAAATGCTGACTGCAAGGATTCCAACGATAGTAGCTTCAGTTGATCCTACTTATCCGGCAGGCAAAGCCGGTTTAAAAGAAAATGACCAGATCGTTAAAGTAAACGATCAAGACGTTCAGTACTATAATGTATTGGCAGCCAAACTAGTAGATATGCCTAATCAGGTAATTACTTTAGGTATAATAAGGGATGGCAATCCGATGGATCTGACAAATATTAAATTGACTGATAAAGGCAAATTAGGATTTAATCCCTTTGGCCCCGAGAAATATTATACATTAGTAGAACAAGAATATTCGTTTTTTCAGGCAATTCCCGCAGGTGTAAATAAAGGAGTAAATTTTTTATCAGATCAAATTTCAGCTTTTGGTCAAATGTTTACCGGCGATATAAAAGCATCAGAATCTCTGGGTGGATTTGCCAGTATTACAAAACTATTTCCGACTACATGGGATTGGGAACAATTCTGGAGAATTACAGGTATTTTGTCATTAATCCTTGCATTTATGAATCTATTACCTATTCCGGCTCTTGATGGTGGATATATCATGTTTCTACTATGGGAAGTCATTACTGGTAAAAAAGTAAATGATAAAGTGATGGAAGTCGCCACTACTGCCGGTATGATCCTGTTACTGGGGCTTTTATTGTACGCTAATGGCCTTGATATATTCAGGGCACTCAAATAAATGGATTACTTTGAATGGTTTGGACTAGATCGAAAATATAATGTAGATCAAACTGCTTTACGAAAGGAATTTTTAATGAAGTCAATGGCATTGCATCCTGATAAAGTAAATGACAATGAAGAACATGCAATTGAAATGTCCGGTTATAATAATCTGGCTTATTCTACTTTGAAAGACGATAAAATAAGATTAGAATATATCCTGCTGTTGGAAAGTATATTGATCAGGGATGAAAAACCACAGTTACCTCAGGAATTCCTCATGGAAATGCTTGATATAAATATGGAAATAGAGGATGCAAAAGAAAGTAATGATAAGGTTCTAATTAATAAGATCCAAAATCAACTAAGTTCAGAGCAAGCCAAAAGAATGAATGAAATAAAGGACATTCTGACACTTTACGACTCAGGAATACTTACTGGGGAAGGTAAAGTCAAATTAAAAAATTATTATTTTATTCGCAAATATTTATTGCGAATTG
>JAYUWT010000562.1:0-2755 GCA_043753405.1 Saprospiraceae bacterium
TGCCGTAGGATATGTTTGGATTGGTACCATACTGGCAGGGATGAACCGATATGATCCTGTTACCGGAAAAGTAACATATATAGAAGGAACAAAAACTGCGTCTGGGCTTAATGATAATTCTTCCTGGGATGCATTTACCTCACAGGATGGAGTATTCTGGGTTAGCACGTTGAATCCATCCTCTCTCGTATGGAGCGGGAATCTTTATTATAATGATCCTACCCAAAAAGATATACCCTATGCAAATATTGGTTCCGACATAAACGTTTTTTGGGAAGAAGATTCTGCTGTTACCTGGATAGGCACAAGTCAAGGACTTATCCGTAACGATCAAAAAACGGGAGTAACAAGAAATTATACAAATGATTTATTGGATAAAACAAGTATCAGTGATAGTTATATAATTTCAATTATTAAAGATCGCCGGGGTATTATATGGATTGGCACAGCAAACGGGCTCAATCGGTATAATAAAAATTCAGATGATTTCACTCAATTTATACACGATGATAATAATGCTGGTAGCCTGTTTGCTGGATTTATATATGACATTACCTTAGACAATAAGGGATTCCTTTGGTTAGCTACCCAGGATGGAGTTGATAAAATGGATCCTACTACAAATAGATTCACACACTATAAAAGCAATCCGGAGGATACAACCAGTCTGAGTGGCCAAGGGTCATTTCAAATTCACAATGATTTATCCGGCAGTATATGGATCGGTATTGTGAAAGGAGGCGGAATAAATCGGTTCGAGCCAAATACAGGAACATTCAAACATTATCTATTGGGTTCAACTATTAGTTGTTTGTTCGAAGATTCCGACAGCACATTGTGGGCCGGAACAGACGGGGGTTTCTTCTGGTACAACAAATCTGAAAATGCCTTTGCTTTATTTGCCGATCCTGAAAAAAACATAAAAGTGGAAAGCATAAGCATAAATAGAATAGAAGAAGACAACAAAAAGAATTTATGGATAAGCTCATCACTGGGAATTCTTAAATTGAATGCTGCCCATAATAAAATTCATATTTATGGAAGCAGTCATGGGGTGAATGCTATCAATCTTCATTATAGCTCCTATAAAGCCTTTAACGGAAATTTATTTTTTGGAGCAAATCTGGGTTATTACAGCTTTTTTCCTGATTCTATTTCGAGTAACAGTAAACCACCTCAACTTATTTTAGCCAACTTAAAAATTGGCGATGAAACAATAAAGGCAGGACCAAACAGCCCACTAAAAGTTCCATTGGAGGAAGCAACCGAAATACTTCTAAATCACAATCAAAATATATTCTCAATTGATTTTGCGGGTATTCATTATACCAGCCCTGAAAACAACAAACATATTTTTATACTCGAAAATTATGACCACACCTGGCGTCAATCAGGTTCAGAACATACTGCCTATTATTACAATATTCCTCCTGGTCATTACACCTTTCGTGTAAAAGCCGCAAGCAGTAATGGTGTATGGGCAGAAAAATCAATTGATGTGATCATCACCCCTCCTTGGTGGCGCACCTGGTGGGCTTATTGTATTTACGGAATGATATTTATCGCATTGATATATTCATTTGACCGCTTTCAAAAAGAACGGATAATAAAAGTTGAACGTGAAAAAACAAGAGAAAGAGAACTTGCGCAATCAAAGGAAATAGAAAAAGCATACACAGAACTCAAATCCACCCAAGCCCAACTCATCCAATCAGAAAAAATGGCATCCCTCGGTGAACTCACTGCCGGTATTGCCCATGAAATTCAAAATCCATTGAATTTTGTTAATAATTTTTCTGAAGTAAATACTGAGTTGATTGATGAAGCCGGTGGAGAAATTGATAAAGGAAATATTTCCGAAGCAAAAACATTACTAAATGACATCAAAGAGAATTCTGAAAAAATAAACCACCATGGCAAACGTGCAGAATCTATCGTCAAAGGCATGCTCGAGCATAGTCGCAAATCTACAGGCGTAAAAGAACCGACTGATATCAATCAACTGTGTGATGAATTTGTCAGACTATCATATCATGGGTTGCGAGCAAAAGATCCCAAGTTTAATTGCGATTATAAATTAGATCTTGATCCGAATCTCCCACTGGTAAATGTGGTATCGCAGGATATTGGAAGGGTTTTGTTGAATATAATTAATAATGCTTTTCAAGCTTGTAGTGAGAAACAACAAATTTTGAATAATAAAAGCGATAATGCTATAAATCAAAGCAACAAAGAACAAAAGTTTGATTCCCCTTCAGGGGTCAGGGGTCAAATGACTTATAATGAGCCCACAGTAACTCTTACCACAAAATTCTCTGCGTCTCTGCGCCTCTGCGAGATATGTATTTCCGACAACGGTCCCGGCATCCCACCACACATCAAAGACAAAATCTTCCAACCATTCTTTACTACTAAGCCTACAGGGCAAGGAACCGGACTTGGACTGAGTCTGGCTTATGATATAGTGAAGGCACACGGAGGGACTATTGAAGTAAATACGTTTAATGGTTTGCCTATTGAAAAAGCAGGAACCACTTTTCTAATCTCACTTCCTCATGTATAATCAATAAGATCCGTACCTAATCTAAAAACAATTATGATTGCGTTATAAAACTACTTGCATCATTCGATGTAAAAGATGAGATTTAAAATGTTAAATCTCTGATTATAAAAATCAAAAAGTAAACTATTGATATTTACTTTGTTACCGGACATTGAAAACAATCAATTTTCTGGCCAATAAGTATAAGCTTCA
>JAYUWT010000563.1:0-6940 GCA_043753405.1 Saprospiraceae bacterium
AAAGCAAAATGGCCAATGGCTGATGGCTGATGCAGTAAAAACTTTTAATACCTCCACGGTCATTTTCCTTTCATCTTTTATTAGGAAGCCCTATATTTACCTTCAGATGTCTTTTTTTACAAATAGTATAAAGTTGATCCGGCCGCTCAACGCCATAATAGTTCTGGCGACATTGCTGATAGTACGGATTATATTGGCAGATTTTTTTGATATTTTTGATCTGAGTCCCCTCATTTTGACAGTAGATTACGCATTGATGATTCTAATTGGTATGGCAATATTGGGTGCCGGCAATGTGATCAATGACATTATAGATCAGGATATAGATCTTATAAATAAACCCCACAAAGTGCTCATCCCTGCAAAGATTACCAGCAAGCAAGCATGGTATCTATATATTTTATTGAATGTAACATCATTGATCGGATCGGCTTATCTGGCAATTAAATATTCCATGCCCTACTATTTTTTTGTTCCATTATTTACTGTTGTTTTACTATTTACATATTCCAAATGGCTTAAAAAATCTCTTTTTTTTGGAAATTTTGTAATAGCATTTTTGTGTGCCTGTCTGCCTGTAGTTGGATTTTTAGTGGAAGACAATAATATGACGATCATTCAGGAGAGAGATTTGCTGGTCTATCAACAAATTGGATATGAACTTGCATGTATGATATCATTTAGTTTTATCCTGGTGATGTGCAGGGAATTGGTAAAAGACTGCCAGGATGTAGAAGGAGATAAGGCTGCTGCAGCCAATACGATCCCTATCCGTTATGGAATATTATTTTCTAGAAGGTTGATGTTGGTTTACATCATCCTGTATCTGTTGATCTTTGGAATCATAAACTATCTGCGATTTAAACTCGAGGCCTCCACTGGTTTATTTTGGGCTACAATTTTGTACATACTTTTTGTACTGATCAGTTTTAGTCTATTAATGAAAAATTATAAAGGCGTACCATTTTTTTCTAAAATGAGTGGATTGATAAAGGTATACCTCATTTTAGGTTTGTTGTTCATGCTGGTTAAATAATAAGAATTGATGTTGGATCTAAAGAACCGGAAAATTTACCTCGCCTCAAAATCACCCAGAAGGTCGGAATTAATGAAACAGGCTAATATTCCATTTGAGATTTATATCCATGAAGTGGATGAAACATATGGAAATGATATACCCACTGAAAAAGTTCCGTCATACCTGGCTGAACTGAAAGCGACTGCATGCATGAAAATATTAAAGAGGGATTCTGATATCCTCATTGGAGCTGATAGTGTGGTCATATGTAATGGTGAAATAATCGGTAAACCAATTGACAGATCCGATGCAATGAATATATTATCAAAGTTGTCAGATAGATGGCATACAGTAATAACAGGGGTTTGTATTCTTTCCCCGAGTAAGAAAGTAGTATTTAGTGAATCAGCGGAGGTTTTATTTTATCCCTTGACAGATGAAGAGATCGTTTATTATGTTGATCATTTTAATCCTATGGATAAGGCAGGTGCATATGGCATTCAGGATTGGATAGGATTGTGTAAGGTTAGGGAGATCAGGGGAAATTTTTCGAACATCATGGGGCTGCCAATGAGTAGGTTGTATCATGAATTGAAGGAGTTCATCGGCGACGGGAATTAATGATATTACCGCAGAACGTATGAAATTCAAAATGCCACCACCTTCAAGGTTCTGTATTACACTTTAATGCGGTACTATAATAATGTCAACCTTTCAGGTTTTAAATCACTGTGCAATTCATAGTATTTGACTTTTTAATTTTTTCTTTAATGCTTCTTCGCATCATTCAACCTTCTACATTTATTATTCAACATTATTTAAGTCATATTATCGGTTCGAAATAATCATCCTCTTCATAATTTTTCAATAAAACCATCATATTTGCTTCTTCTCTGTGAATGGATTCAAGTGCGTGGGTCATAATGCCTTTTTCAATTGCTTCAAGCACTTTGGCATTACTATCAAATGCATCCATTTCAGGCAAGCGGAAGGTAAGTTGAATGAATTTGCCCTCAAGTTGGATTGAATACTTGAGACCATTCTTGAACACAGTGATCTTGTAATTGTTATGTGGGATGTCTGCTATAATTTGCATGGCTCTTCTAAGTTTATTTCTCAAAATTAAAACCGAAATTAAATAATTATATGAAAATGCTGTTTTTCGTGAAAGAAATTTTTACTTTGATCTAAAATTAAATACAAAAGTTTATGGAATTACTTGGGATAGGGTCCAGAATCAGCCATCCCTCCTATGGAGACGGAGTCGTAATAAAATTAAATCCGGACAACTATGATATTTGTTTCATGACATATGGCATAAAACAAATAAGCAAATCATTTGAAAAGTTTGAGATCACCGAACGAATCGTTCCCGCAGAAGAAGTTACTTTTAATGATGCTGAAAAGTCCCTGATCAGAATATTACAGCAATGGTCAGATGTTAATGAAGTAGTGCCTCTGGGTGACAAATGGAAAGGCGGCATCCTTGAAATGCGTCCCAACAATCCATCACTAAAATCAAAAGAAATGCCCATAGAAGCATTTTTCCATAAGATCGTTATGTTAAGGGATAGAGTTCGTGTCATGGAACAAAGGATTAATAGCCATCCATTGATGAGCGATGAGGATAAAGTCAATATGCAGCAGTATATCACAAGGATCTATGGTTCATTGACTTCTTTTAATGTCCTGTTCAAAAATACCGAACATAACTTTGTGGGTGAAAAATCCTAGAAGTTATAATTCTGCAACTTTAATCTACATTTAAAACTTAATACTTTGCGAACTCTGCGTTTTCGCTTTGCGGCTTTGCGTGAAAATTAATTTTATAGTTCTCGCAAAGAAGGAAAGAAGCGCAAAGGACGCCAAGCCATTGTAAATAATGTAGTTTTATTAAAAAAAAGTGCCTTACACATGAGAAATATTCTTAATATAATTTTAGTAGCAACACTATTGGCATTGACAATTTCTTCGTGCCTTGTAACCAATGAACGGTATGATAAATTAACTCCGGGAATATGGCGGGGCGAATTATTTCTCGATGAAACCAATCCATTATCCAAAAATATTTCCAAGGTCGGCAATGACCAGGACATCAGCTTTAAAAATGCTTTTACCGAAGGAGTTTTGCCATTTAATTTTGAGGTCGCATATGGTAAGGATGACAGTCTGATAATCGACTTTATCAACGGAGAACAGAAAGTAAGGGTTGAACATATTTTATATGGCCGCAATAAACAAAATGCGAAGGACACGATAAGGATCAATTTTGTTGCCTTCGACACATACATTCAGGCAGAGATCGAAGATGGGATGATGACAGGAGCCTGGTACAATCCCCGTAAAGGCTGGAGGATCCCGTTCAGGGGATTGGCCGGAAAATCACACAGGTTCACATTGCTGGAAGAAAAACCAACGCATGATATTACCGGAAAATGGCCTGCAGTGTTTGTTTCGGGTGAAAATGCTGATACCACATTGGGAGAATTTGTTTTAAAGGCAAATAAACTCACCGGTACATTCGCATCTGCTACCGGAGACTATGGTTATCTCGAAGGAACAGTGCAGGGTCAAAAGATATATCTCAGTAAATTTGACGGAGGCCAGGCATATCTGATCGCCGGTAAAATAAAAGATAAAGACCACCTCGAAGGTACTTATATGTCAGGTAAAACCGGCAGGGCAACCTGGAAAGCTGTTCGTGATGATAAAGCACAACTCCCGGATGTTAGTAAGATCGTGAGTTCTACGACCAGCCAATCCATTAGTTTTACCTTTCCGGATGCAAGTGGTAAGATGGTAAGTCTGAAGGATAAGCAATTTGAAGGAAAAGCCAAGATCATTACTTTGATGGGCACCTGGTGTCCTAATTGCAAAGACGAAGCAAATTTTTTAAAGGAATATCTCAAAGAAAATAAACCCGATCAATTAGAGGTCATAGCATTATCATTTGAAGCTTATGATGATCCAGAGAAAGTAAATAGATTGTTGTCCAACTATAAAAAGGTGATGCAGATCCCTTATACTATTCTATGGGCGGGTAAGGTTGGAAAAGATGCTATTAAAAGTGTCCCCTTCCTTACTGAAATAAAAGCTTACCCGACAATGATATTTCTTGATAAGGAAAACAGGATCGTAAAAACACATACAGGATTTAGTGGCCCAGCCACACAGGAATATAAGGAATTTAAGAAGGAATTTGCAAAAGATATTAAAGACCTCATAGCAAGATGAAGATCATTCTTATATCCGGATCAGGATCAGGTATCGGACGTGCGACTGCTTTACTCTGTGCTAAAAATATGGAATGCACATTAATATTGACCGGACGAAGGATAGAAAGATTGATGGAGGTTGCAGAAGAGATCCATAATACGTCTAGTTCAAAGGCGCATTGTTACTCTTTTGACTTACGCGATAATGATGCATGTAAGAACTTTTGGAAAGAATTACCTACTGATCTTAAAAAAATTGACATTCTCATCAACAATGCCGGCCTGGCCAAAGGACTCGCTGAGATTCATGAAGGAGATACGGATCACTGGGACCAGATGATCGATACCAATATAAAAGGCCTTTTATATCTAACCAGACTGGTTTCACCGCAAATGGTTGAAAGAAGATCGGGGCATATTGTAAATGTTGGTTCTATAGCAGGAAAAGAAACTTACCCTAAAGGAAATGTTTACAATGCTTCCAAGTTTGCTGTTGAAGGCCTTACCAGAGCTATCCGGATGGATCTCTATAAATACAATATACGAGTTTCATCTGTAAGTCCGGGAGCAGTCGAAGAAACTGAATTTGCCATAGTCCGCTTCGACGGTGATTCAGATAAAGCAAATATCTACGAGGATTATACTCCTTTAAAGGCTGAGGATATAGCTTCCATGATCTACTTCATCATCAGCCAGCCGACGCACATTAACATTCAGGATATCCTTGTGACTTCTA
This sequence comes from Saprospiraceae bacterium, assembly GCA_043753405.1. GTDB lineage: Bacteria > Bacteroidota > Bacteroidia > Chitinophagales > Saprospiraceae > Parvibacillus. The sequence goes on from JAYUWT010000563.1 coordinate 4,970, forward strand.
CACAGCAGGGTAGCGCGATGCTGACGGATAGGAGCGGGAGGAGGTAGGGCGCTGCGCTTTAGTCTTTAGCTTGATACGATTAAATGTTTATTCTTCGCCAATGTTAGCTTATCGCTTTCTTAAAGGCTAATGTTTCGGTGCGCTGCACCTGTATTCTTCTAAATACATCAGTTCTATATAGATTTCGGTGCTCTGCACCTTCTTTGCGATAAATGTTAGTATTTCAAATATCCGGACAAACTAAATCAATGTACACTCTTAACTTATCACTGATAATTTGTCTTTAGCAAATTAAGTATTAGGACAATTCTGTGCATCCTGGTTAACTGGTTAACTATAATACTATTTTACTTTTCTAGAATCTAGAATCTAGTGTCTATCATCTGAATCAAAACTGACTCAGAAATCTCACATCATTCTCAAAGAAATGTCTGATATCGGTCACCTTGTATTTCAACATAGCTTGTCGTTCGATTCCCATACCCCAGGCGAAGCCGCTATAAACATCGGGATCTATACCACAATTTTCGAGGACGGCAGGGTCTACCATACCGCAGCCTAATATCTCCAGCCAACCTGTACCCTTAGTGATACGCTTATCATCTTCTGTTTCCAAGCCCCAGTAAACATCCATCTCGGCACTCGGTTCTGTAAATGGAAAAAAAGAAGCCCTCAATCTGGTTTTGGCATTTGGTCCATACATTGCCTTTGCATAATAATTAAGAGTTTGTTTCATGTCGGCAAGTGAAACATTTTTGTCGATATATAAACCTTCTACCTGATGAAACTGGCAATGGGAGCGGCTTGAGATCGTTTCATTTCTGTAAACTCTTCCCGGAGAAATGATCCTGATCGGTGGTTTTTGATTTTCCATGACATGGACCTGAACAGTAGAGGTTTGAGAACGCAACATCTTTGTAAAATCATTAGCCAAATAGTAAGTATCGGTCATATCCCTTGCAGGATGGTCGTCCGGAGTATTGAGCGCCGTGAAATTGTGCCATTCATCCTCGATCTCACGGTTTTCTTCTACTGTAAAACCGATCTTGGTAAAGATCTCGATGATCCTGTCAAGTGTCATTGTAACCGGATGCCTGGTACCTAACGGAGTTGGGAAGCCGGGCATTGAAAGGTCGACGGATGAGTTAGATTCTCCGGTACCGGCATTATGTAGTGATTCAGAAAATTGAGCAAATTTTTCTTCTGCACTTGTTTTCAGGCCATTGAGCATCAGACCAAATTCCTTTCTGTCTTCCGGGGCCACTTTACCCATGAGGCCGAAAAGGTCTTTCAGTTTATTTTTAGTACCGAGAAAGGCAATGCGGAATGCTTCAAGTTCTTCCTTACTTGTAATAGAGAAATTTGATATTTCCGCTGCCATTGCGGTGATGTCTGCATTGTTGGATATGCTCATGAATATTATTTATAACTAATCGGTAAAAATTGATTGCAAAAATAAGAATTTTAACTTAAGGGAATTGGATCAAATTATACAATATTACAATATATCCAGAAACTCCTGCTCAGTCAAGACCTCAACCGTTCCCAATTCTTTCGCTTTCTTCAATTTTGATCCTGCATTTTCACCCACGACGAGGATGTTGAGATTGGAGCTTACTGCACCAAGATTTTTGGCACCAAGTGATTCTGCCTTTTCCTGGGCTTCCTTGCGTCCCATCTGATGCAGTGTTCCGGTAAATAAGATCGTTTTGCCAAACAAGTAATGGCTGTCATCAGTTGGAACGGCTTTTTTATCTTTGGGGGTTGATTTTAGATTGACACCCAGGTCTTCCATTTCTTTGAGCATTTTAACATTGACTTCAACACTGAAATAATTGAGTACATTTTGTGCCACAACCGGACCGATATCTTTAATACCTGCAAAGTGGTCTTTCGTCCATGAAGTGAGATTCAGTACATGATCAATCTCTTCCGCCAGCAATTTTGCAACCTTTTTGCCGACATGGTGAA
>JAYUWT010000564.1:0-2747 GCA_043753405.1 Saprospiraceae bacterium
TCCGGTCTTGACCCCAATCAACTAGCTGAGATCAGAAATGTAATAAGGGAGATTGGCAAAGAAAAGGTGGTGATCTTCTCTACTCACATTATGCAGGAAGTCGAGGCATTGTGCAACCGGGTGGTGATCATTAATAGAGGAGAAATAGTTATAGATGATGATATCAAAGGTCTGGGAGCATTATCCCGCGGTGGAAATAAAGTAACAATTCAATTCTCTGCTGATTCTAAGGTAAATTCTTCGGTTTTTAAAGATATAAGTGGGTTGTCAGACATTACAAAACTGGATCTTAATAGTTTTGAGTTTACAAGCCATGAAGATAAGGACATCAGGATACAATTGTTTGATATAGCTGTTTCTTCAGGTTGGAAGATCATCAGGATGGAACAAAAATCTTTTAGTATGGAAGACATTTTTCAACAACTAACAGCAAATAACTCCTGATCATATGTGGACAATCGCATTTAAGGAAACAGCCTCTTTTTTCAGCTCTCTGGCAGGTTTTATTATCAGCGGAATTTTTCTGCTCGTAATGGGCCTGATGTTATTTTTTTTTCCAGATACCAGCATCTTATCCTCCAATTATTCAAATCTGGATGGGCTCTTTTATTTAGCTCCGACCATATTTACCTTTGTAATTCCGGCTATTACCATGCGTTTTTTCGCTGAAGAGATCCAGTCCGGTACCATTGAACTTTTGGCCACTAAACCAATTTCGGACCTGAAGATCATAATAGGTAAATTTCTTGCAGGGTTGTTTTTGGTCATTCTATGCCTGTTACCTACCTTGGTTTATTTTTATACGATCTATCAGCTTGGTTCACCTAAGGGCAATCTGGACACCGGCGGTATCATGGGTTCATATGTTGGATTGTTATTTTTATCCGCTTGTTTTTTGGCAATTGGAATTTTTGCAAGTTCATTGACAAATAATCAGGTCGTGGCATTTATAATAGGTGCATTTCTTTGTTTTTTATGCCATTGGTTTTTCTTTTATATAAGCAAACTGCCTGTTTTTGTGGGAAAAGTCGATTACCTGATCCAAAAAGTTGGAATTGATTATCATTATGGGAGGATGAGTAAGGGTGTCATAGACTTGAAAGATATTATTTATTTTCTTTCAGTGATTGCTCTCTTTATCGCCCTTACACATTTTGTATTACAACGCAGAAAATGGTAAAAACATCATCAGATTTGGAAGTGAAGCATAAGGAATTGATAAGCAATAAAAAGAAGAGTTTTTACTTGTTGGGACTGGTAATAGGATTCATTCTGGTAATAAATGTGATTTTTTCATTCCTGAATTTAAAAATTGACCTGACGGAGGAAAAAAGATATACCCTGACTCCATCTACAGTCGAAATGTTGCATAGCCTGAAAGATAATATTTATATAGAAGTGCTGCTGGAAGGTAGTTTTCCTGCCGGATTTAAAAGATTGCAGGAATCTACGAAGGATGTACTGAATCAATTTAGAAATGAAACTCCATATCTGCAATACAGATTTTTTGATCCACTTGACCTTCCAACCACACAGGAAAAGAATGACAGAATAAAGGATCTTGCAGAAGAAGGGATCAAGCCCACCAATCTTCGTGTAATGGAAGAAAATGAATCGATGGAAAAAATCATTTATCCGGTGGCAGTAGTAAAATATGGATCTAAAGTTATACCGGTCAACTTGTTGGAAAACAGCATAGCAGGCTTCAGTGATGAGGAATTATTAAATCAATCGATCAATTTATTGGAATATAAGTTGTCTGATGCTATAAATAAAATATTGAGGACCAAAAGACCCGTTATAGCCATTACCAAAGACCATGGTGAATCCAGGCCGGTTGAAACCCAGGACCTCATTAATACGGTAGCTCCTTTTTATGATCTGACCTGGATAAGTCTTGACAGTACATACAAGATACCTGATGACATTCAACTGATCATCATGCCCAATCCTTCAAAACCTTACGGGGAAAAGGCAAAATTCGTTTTAGATCAGTTTATCATGAGAGGAGGGAATGTAATGTTCCTAATCAACAGACTTAAAATTGATATGGACAGTTTACGCAACGTCCGTTCAGATTATGTTCCTATTGAAAATGATGTTAATCTGGAGGACATGTTTTTTAAATATGGGGTCAGGATCCAGCCCAATCTAATACTGGACCTGGAATGCACGAAGATCCCGCTTGTGGTTGGTAAAATAGGAACAGGTGCCCAAACAGAACTTTTCAAATGGTATTATGCACCAATATTGTCCGGAAGATCAACCAACCCCATCGTCAAAAATATAGACAGGGTCAATGCATATTGGACCTCCACTATTGATACAATTAAAACCAAAACTCATATTGATAAGACCATTTTACTTGCATCCAGCCAATATTCCCGGGTCCAGTTTGCCCCTATGCGCATCAATTTTGAAATATTAAGGTATGATCCCGATCCAACCAAATTTAACAAACCTTTTCAACCGGTAGCGGTATTACTGGAGGGCCGGTTTCCTTCACTTTACGAAAACAGAGTGAGCCCTGAGATGTTAAAGACACTAAAAGATATTAAGGCCGAATTCAGACCTAAGGGAGTTGATGCCAAAATTCTTGTAGTTTCATATGGTAAATTGATCAATAATTTGTACAATCCCGACAAAAACGATTACATGCCTATGGGCTTTAATACTTTTGAAAAGCAGTTGTATGGAAACAAAGATTTTGTCATCAATGCAGTTGAATACATGTTTGATGAAAAAGG
>JAYUWT010000565.1:0-2745 GCA_043753405.1 Saprospiraceae bacterium
CCTTGGATATTCCTATTTTGTGGGATGCGTAGCACTTTCAATTCATTTGGAAAGGTCGTTTCGCTGATCAATTATTCGCGATTAATCTCCATGATTTGCTTCAGATATTGACACTTTGGAGGAAGAGGCTGAAAAAAAGCCAAAATCGATGTTGTTACCGTAAATGGTTTACCATTAAATATTTGCCTTAAAGTTCTCCAATCTAGTTTCTTTAGTGTTACAAGTCTTTGAATGGAATATATAATTACACTCCTGAAAAGATGCATGTGCATATAATATCGTAGACTCCTTTTGTTTAAAGGCAGGGAACTATTTTCAATGAGATGCTGAGCAACCGTTCTTAGTTCCTTGAATCGCTCTAGCGTTCCTAATTGCCTGCTTGCCTGGCCGCCATGATTTCTGACCAAAAGAAACTTCTCCTTATTAAAATAAAAGGATGTGAATCTTGCCGCTCTTATCCAAAATTCATAATCCCCAATATATCTATAGCTTTCAGCAAATAGACCTGCCCTTTCAAAAATTGATTTATTAACCATCACCGGTGATAAATTTCCAGGAATACAACCGAAATACAGGAAATAATTTACTGCTTCACTTGGATGAATTATCTGAGGGATAAATTTAATTTCTCTACGTGGAAATGATGAAACACTTCCAAATTGATCTATAGAATCAAAGTGGGTAAAGGCTATTCCTATTTTTTCATCCCGAAGTACACTAGTATTAGTTTCCAGCAAACCAGGAAGCATAATATCATCCTGGCAAAATATTTGTATATACTTTCCCTCCGAATTTTTGATTCCATTATTGAGATTCGTAAAAATACCTTTTGAGCCATGATTAACGTAATACTTTACTTTTGAACTCAGCTTTTCCGTAATCAATGATTCTATTAATAACCAATCATCGCCATCATCACTAATAACAACTTCATAATCCTGAAAGGATTGTTGTTCAATTGAAATAAATAATTGACCTAAGTACAAGCGGTTTGGTTTAAAAACGGGAATAACAATACTTACTTCAGGCATTAATTTAATTTTTTAATAGCGCTCAAAATTTCACTGATCCTTTTTTCGTAAGTATGGTTGGTCAAAAAATATTGCTTTTGCTGTTCCGCTTGGTTAAACCTTTCTTGTTGAAGAGGTAGGTAGTGTTGGATTAATTCAACGGCTTCTTTTGTGGATCGATAAGAATACAGATCAGGATCGATTTCTGAGTATTCTTTGAGTGTTGACTTATAATCACACAATTGAAAACCTCCCATTCCAAAAATCTCAAAATATTTACAATTGACACTCTCAATTTCTGCATAATGAAATGTGTTCAAAACAATTTTTGATCCGACAATTTTTATTGCTTTATCTCTTCCAAGAATTGTCCTGTTACCAAAAAGCGAATCTAAATTAGGATTCATATATCGAGCTCTAGTACCATAAAGGCTTACCTTAAAGCCAGCTCTCACAATTTGGTCAATAATCCGCGTTCTGTATGGATACAAAGTGCCAAAAACAAGTACATCAATATTTTCCCCTTTCTCAAGCTCATTCCTATTTCCTGTGGGCGGTACATGATACCTTGGATTAAAGGCTTCAGGCAAATAATGAGCATTCAATCCAGCCATGTCCCTCATAAACCTCATCATAAAGGGATCCTTTGTGAATAAATAATCATAAGGCGAGGCAAGGATCTGTTGCTGCTCAAGCGTAACCAGCTGATCAGGGTTAATATGAATGACAACTGTTGAGGGACTTCTCTTTTTAATTAGCTGAATCGTAAGCGGATGGATATATCTGTATACACCAATAACTATATCGGGTTTGTAGGATATGATTTGCTCAGCTAACCTTTGTGCTTTCCATTGATCATATTTTTCTGAAACCCGCCTTAACCAATAGTGAAGGTTTACACCTTTTGACCCTGCTAAAGCTATATCGAACAATTTTACCTCATGACCCAAGTACTGGAGAGAATCCTGAAGGTGAAACTCCAAAGTATCTACACCCATAGCAGCTCCAATAATTCCCCAACGCATGGTCTAAGCTGAAATATTTATTTGGTGAGGTTTAAGCATTTTTATTTCCATATGATTTAGCGCGGTATTTTTCGATTAGTGTCATCAGCTTCATTTTTATGTCACGATCAAGCTCTGTCCATTGCCAATAGTATAACAGCGCCGTGATGATGATCGCCGAGCCGCAAATCACTACCTTCTGCTGAACAAATAAATAGCAAAGTAAAACTGCTAATAAGACAGCGAAAACTGGAATTCCATAGAAAAACAATTGCTTAAGGCTAAGGAAATCATTCTTCAAATGGGATTTAACATATATGATGGGCAACAAAACCGAGCTGCCAATTTCCGCTACCAGGATTCCCAGGCCGATCGCCACCAATCCATAATGAGAAATTAAAACAACACTCACAACAAAGATCACAGCTGTCCTTGTGAATGTAATAGCCGAAATGGCCTTTAGATCATTGATCCCTGTCAGGTAGCTCGAAAGAGATCTGCCATAATTGATAAGTACCACGGACAAGATTAACAGATAAAACAAGTCCATGTCAAGCTGTAGACGCTGATTTGTCCAAAGGGAATACAGACTTTGGGCCACCGGGATCAAAACAAGAAATCCGATATTGATCAATAAGCCACTAAAAAACCAATTGGTTTGGATCACCTTCACAATCTTCGATTTCTTTTCCTCGCCGTGAAACCTGATCATCTCCGGGACAAGAGGCTGA
>JAYUWT010000566.1:0-2743 GCA_043753405.1 Saprospiraceae bacterium
TCCTTCGGGCATAGTTTTGGTGAGAATACGACCAGCCAGATCATAGGTCATAGTTTGTGTCTGACTTTTGGCATTAGTCTGGGAAACTAATTGACCTAAGGCATCGTAATTATAAGCTGTAGTTCCTGCATTTATATCTACTAAAATTGTCTGTCTGGCATACGCATCAAAAGCATTAGTAACTAATGTTGTATTACCATTGGCTACCGTCTTTAATCCACCATGACTAAAATACGTATAATTCAGAGTACCTCCATAGTCAATAGCACTTTTAGTTTTACCACTAGCATCGGTGGTAATGGAGGATAGTTGACTGGCGGGATTGGTAGTAGTGGTAGTTAATTCTCCGCCAGAGTATGCATATCCTATCGAGGTGGTGAAAGTAGTACCACTTTTATTTTCTACTACTGAACTAGGCCTGCGATATACATCATAGTTATATGTGGTGAGTAATCCTGTCTCACCGGATTTGTAAGGGCCGGAAGTAGTAGCTACCTCACCATATTGGTTGTATGTTTTTTCAGATGTGATCCATTGATTTTGCCAGCCTTCTGTTTCAGTGCGACGCTCTCTATCTAATATATCATAGAAAATCTTCACATCTGGTTTGCCGGGGTGGCTGATTTGTTTTATATATCTGGCACCATAGTTAGTAGTAAATTGATATGAAGTATTTATAGTAAATAACTGAGGAGTAGTAATAGAAATCTCCCGACCAAAAAAATCATAAGTATAAGTAGATCTCAAGCCGGTCACATCAGTCATAATTAGCGGTTTGCCCCAAGAAGCATGATAGGTGGCAGATGATGTACCTAATGGAGTAGTGGTAGTCTCTGCCCATCTGCCTTTAGAGTCAAATACTGAATTAAATAATGTCCTGGTAGTGATACCGGAAGCATTTATCACTGCAGATGTTTGATTACCTGAGCTGTTATATGTGTAAGTAGTGGTGATGGCTTTAGGTAATCCGGAAAAATCTACTTTGCTGGTTACCTGACCAATACCATTATAGTTGATAGCGGTAGTATTGGAGTATGCAGTTTGCCCGGTTCTGGTAGTGGAGATACCAATGGATGTAGGTACAGCTGGTACTGATGTGCCGTATTGCCCATAGGAAGTAGTGGTGGTAGTGACTTCTACAGGATTAACTACAACCTGATTAGTAATATTACCAAATGCATCGTATGTATTATCAGTGGTCTGTGTAAATCCTTCAAAGGTTTTATTTTCTGATGTATTATTTATGCGTTGATAAAACCTGCCAGATCCTGTACTCACCCATGCATTAGTATTGGTGGTAGTGTTCATTATTTGGTTGCTATTGGGCACATAGATCAACGTACTTATTTTTGGAGCAAAAGTGTAGTATGTGGTATTAAACTCATTTTCCAGTATTGTTTTAAAACCGGTGTTTTGATTATGACTATTGACCTTTAAAAACCCCATTAGACCTCTGCCTTCTTTATGCAATTTGGCTTCCTCGTAGGAATACGAAATGGTGTTGGCAGATCCTATTCCATTGTCTACTATTATATCAGAGGCTAAAGTAATCGGTAATTGAATGTTATTTACATTGCCGGCAACTACAGAACCCCTGCTATAAAAGCCATTATTATAAATAGTACTTGCTCTATTTATTCTTTTGTAAACCCATTGAGTAGTATGATCAAAACCATTTTTTACTTTGTCTAGGTATAATTCCTGACCCCAGGGCATAAAGTAAATAATATCGAAATAAGAGGTATAATTTGTTCTAGCGAATATTTCAGGTTTGCCATCACCATTAAAATCAAAAGGTGTTAATGGAACAGTATTGAGATTGGTAAGGTTAGCAGTAGCACCGGGGTAGAGATAAAAATAGAAACTATTTCCTTTAGAAAAATAAGTATGGTAAATGGTATTAGAACCCGTGCCTAAGATTCCATGAAAAATATCTGTTTTTCCATCCCCGTTACAATCCATTAGCAAAATTTTATCACCAGCATAGCTTGAATTAATTACAGGTCGGGTGGTAAATGAAAAAATGCTTTGGTCGAAAGTGGTTCCAGTGGAAATACATTTGTACCAAGGTGCTATATTTTCCGTAGTGCTGATTCTGCACAAAATATCTATTTTGCGATCTCCATTAAAATCTCCGAAAAATGGGAGGTGGAATTTAGTAGGGAATCCAGCGTAATATATACTGCGAATTAGATATCCGTCTATAGTGAATATCTCACTATAATAATCCTTAGTAATCATCAGATCGCTCTTGCCATCCCCATTAAAATCCAATACTTGAATGCGATCTGCTGTTTGCCAGGCACTCACTGGAATATTAATAGTACCTGTGGTATTAATTGTAAGAAAACCCCCGGTTGGTGGACTTATGGGGCTACCTCCAATATAAAGATGAATGCCAATAGCTGCAGGATTAGTAGTAAATCCAAGTATAGTAAGCAAATCACCAATTCCATCACCATTATAATCACCAGGGAATAAATAATGGCCTGTATTAGAATTTATTCTTGAATATCCAGAGTAAGCATCTATTGTTACAGAATCATTAAGAGCAGTTAGACTGCTTGATCCTTTAAATATTCTCACAAAATTAAGTGCCCAGGTAGCACCTGTACCTGTAGTCTTTACCGTACCAATATCGTCTATGCCATCTCCTGTAAAATCATTAGTAATAAAAGTATAGAGATCTGGGATTGATTTTTTCTTTTGCATAGAAAAATTACCAGCTAAGTTTTTTAACACA
>JAYUWT010000567.1:0-6918 GCA_043753405.1 Saprospiraceae bacterium
ATATGACCTGCTTAAAAATGGGCTTGGATTAGATAACGATGCGATCGCTGAGGTCTTTGAGAAATTGAATAAGGGAAAATTAGCAAGTTTTCTGATCGAATCGGCCGCCTTGGTTTTGATCCAGCGGGATCCTACGGCAGGCGGGCATTTAATAGATTACATTAAGGATATCGCCCGTCAGAAAGGTACCGGCAAATGGACCAGCCAGGAAGCAATGGATCTGCAGGTACCGGTACCGACCATTGATATGGCTGTAATTGCCCGGGATCTTTCAGCTTACGCCAATTCAAGAAATGTTATTTCAGGTTACATTCCCGTAAATAATAGTACCATTGACATTAACATCACGATCGATGATGTGGAATCAGCGCTTCTTACAGGATTTGCATTGACATACATTCAGGGTCTTCATTTGATAAGGGTTGCATCGAGAGCCTACAATTACAATACAGAAATGAAAGATGTCATCAATAACTGGCGTGCGGGTTGCATCATAAGGTCAGGACTGCTTGAGAATTTTGAAAAAGTATATCTGACAGAGGGTTTTGATGGGTTGATCCTATCAGATAAAAATATTCATAAGTTAATCGCAAAACATATGCCAATGTTAAAAAAAGTCGTGTTATTTGCTCTTCAAAACGACTTCGGGGCAAGTGCACTGACTGCCTCGGCAACCTATTATAATATGTTGACTAAAAAAATATCTCCCATGAATATGATTCAGGGACTGCGCGACTTGTTTGGAGCTCACACTTTTGAAAGAACAGATCAGGAAGGTGCATTTCATCATATCTGGAAATAGTCCCAACAGCAAAACTTTTAAATAAAGAATTAATGAAAAAAGAAAGCGCTACGCTTCCTACTGTTTTTATCATTTTTGGAGCAACCGGAGATCTCACTTACCGAAAACTAATGCCTGCCCTTTACAATCTGATGTTGGATGAAATGCTTCCTGAGGTCTTTTCAATTATCGGCATTGCCAGGTCACCTATGGATCAAAAGGAGCTGTTATCCAAATTAAAAAAAGGAGCTGTAAAGTTTTCAAGGAGAAAAGTAATTGAAAAACAATGGGATCAATTATGTGCGAATTTTGAATATTTAAGCGGGGACTTTTCCGAATCAGGTTTATATGAAGATATCAACAGGGCAATAATTAATTTTCAGGGAAAAAATATCGGTAAATCAAATGTGGTAGCCTATCTCGCTGTAGCACCCAACTTCTTTGGCCCTATTACTAAAGGTCTTTCAGGATACCCTTTTATTAAAAAAAGAGAACACACGAGATTTGTCTTCGAAAAACCTTTCGGACATGATCTGATCAGTGCGATAGAATTGAATAAATCGATCATGACCGTCCTGCGTGAAGATCAGATCTATCGCATCGACCATTATCTGGGCAAGGAAACAGTTCAGAACATTCTGGCATTCCGCTTTGCGAATTCATTATTTGAGCCGCTTTGGAATAAGAATTATATAGAGTGGATCCAGATTTCTTCCTTGGAACAGGTCGGGCTGGAAGGTCGTGGAGGTTATTATGACACGTCCGGAGCTTTGAGGGATATGATCCAAAACCATATGTTGCAGCTCATGTGCATGATCGCAATGGAACCGCCCAATTCCTTTGATGCCAACGAGATCAGAAATAAAAAATCAGACGTCCTTAGGGCTGTCAGGAAATATAATCTGGAAGAAGTTTTTGAAAATACTATAAGGGGTCAATATTCTGAAGGGCTCAAAGAAGGGAAAGAAGTTCCTGCTTACAGGAATGAAACGAATGTGGATCCTCAATCCAACACGGAGACATATGCCGCGGTCAAGCTACAGCTGGATACATGGCGTTGGGAAGGTGTGCCGTTTTACATCAGGACCGGTAAAAATCTTTCTCAAAAAACAACTTCCATTGCAATCAAGTTTAAACCTGCCCCCAATTATAGTTTTCCTAAAGAAGCTACCTCCAACTGGCAATCCAATTTTCTGGTCATCCACATCAACCCCAATATGGACATCAATCTGAGTTTTCAGGCAAAGGTACCCGGCCAGCTCATGCAATTGAGCAAGGTCAATATGGAATTCAACTTTGAAAAGGAACTCACTGCAAATACGCCTGAAGCTTACGAGCATTTGATCTACGACGTCCTCGAGGATGATGCTACACTCTTTATGAGATCAGATCAGGTGGAAGCTGCATGGCAGATCATCAATCCTATACTCTCAGCCTGGCAGGAAAACAAGGACAGGGACTTTCCAAATTATAAACCCGGCAGTAATGGCCCTTCCCGGGCAGATGAATTACTCGCCAAGAACGGACATACCTGGGTCAACCCTGATACGGAATGACGAAAATGAAAGTTGAAAAATGAAAAATTAAAGAAGCTACATGAAAAGAAGTTCCGAGCCGTTTCCACCTGGAAATGAACCTGAGTTTACCTACATCTTTTTTCCTATTCAAATAGGAATATTAATATTCGATTTTAACCTTGCCAAATATTTGAAATACTAACATTTCATCGCATACCAGGTGCAGCGCACCGAAACCTAAATTTTATGCAGATTGCTTGGTACCAAATTGATTTATAACGATTTTTACAAATAGAATTTTACGACAAAGTTGGTCGAATATTTGTCTAAAATTATAAAATATTCAGGTAAAAAACATTTAATTGCCTGAAAATATCAAATGGGATATAAAAGCGTTTTATTTAATATATGATCTCCAACCTCATTTCAAATTCCCCATCTTGAATGATAAAAAATAATTGAAATAATGAAAATTGAAATTTTAACAAAAAACAACTTTGCGACATTTGCAGCCAGAAGGGTCCTTTCTATCATAGAAAAATGTGTTGATACCAGCAATCATTGCTCTGTAGCATTGTCGGGGGGCAAAACTCCGATCAGTGTTTTCAAAGAAATGGTTAACCTACAGGCGGAATTTGACATCAACTGGCGCAGGGTATTTTTCTTTTGGGGTGATGAGCGAATGGTCGATGCTCAAAGTGAGAACAACAATGCATATAAGGCACAACAAAATCTCCTGGATCATCTGCCGGTGCCATCGTTCAATATCTTTCCATTCAGGACCGATCTAACTATGGCTGATGCAGCTACGGATATGGAAGAAAAATTAAGAAATCACCTTGAAGTACTTTCCACCAATTCTATTGATCTGGTGTTGCTCGGCCTCGGGGAGGACGGACATACTTTATCCCTTTTTCCAAATTCCTATGCACTTAAAATAAGAGATCAATGGACCTATGGCTATAAGGCAAGTCCCACTCTTGGCGAACGACTCACACTTTTACCTGAGGTCGTAAATAATGCAGAATATGTAATATTTTTGGTCAATGGAAGTAACAAAGCGCCCATGGTTCAAAAAGTACTTTATAGCAAATATGATCCGGACACCACACCGGCCCAAGTTATCAGGCCGATCACAGGCAATCTTGAATGGATCCTCGATGAAGATGCCGGCTCCTTAGTAAAAGTCAATCCTAAGAAAAAATAAGAATTAATATCGCAAAGTTCCGCTAAGAAGAGCGAAGTTGCGCAAAGCATCCAATTTTCTTAGTTAACTACTACACTTTAAGTCTATTTATGACAATCACAGACTCTTTATGACTTTTTCAGACTCTTTAGGACTATCACAGACTCCTTATGACTTGCTATCTACCTTCTTCCTCTGACTTCATTCTATCATCTAGTGTCTAGCCTCTAGTATCTAGAATCTAGTGTCTAGCATCTGAAATCTATTTAATCCCTCCGGCTCCCTGACCATCATCACCCGCCTTCAAATCACTGTTATTGATGCCTTTTTTGGATTGCTTGTTGCTGAAATTCATTTTACCAAACATCCAGTTAAAACTGATCCTGCCGCCAAAAGCATAGAACTTATTAACGGAAGTATAGTTGATTCCTTGACTGGAGATCTCTGTGGTCAACTTCTGATATGGTGTAAATGGATTGTCAACCCCTATGGATAAGGTTGCTTTTTTCTTTAAGAGGTCTCTTTTAGCTCCGATGCCATAGAAATAAAAACTAGTGCTTTTACCCTGAGCTGTAAAAGTAGGCCCTCTGAATCCCGCATACCCCTGAACTCCCCATACATCGTATAGTGTCCAGTTTAAAAATCCATTAATACCATAATTAAATCCTGTATTATTAATGCCCAATGTGGTGTTTTCCACTTCGACATAACTTACGTCAATGTTTCCTCCCACCATGAACTTGTATCCCTTCATAATATTCCCGCTCAGGTTGATACCTGTATTGGTATTATTGGCCTGGTTAAAATAGGTCGTGACCAGGGTATCGCCCCTTCTTACCCGGACCGCCTCAATAGCATTGTTTGTAAATCTTCTATAGATGGAAGCATTTATAGAACTCAATCCGAAAAAAGTATTGTAACCGATTTCCATATTATGTGTCAATTCGGCTTCAAGTGACGGATTTCCCTGTGTTGTATTCTTAGGGTCAGATTGGTTGCTGTAAGGATTCAGGTAGAATAAACTTGGCCTTTGCAATCTTTGGTTGTAAGATACTTTTACTCCATCTGTTCCCCATTTGTAAGATACCGTGGCACTAGGAAGGATATTGTGGTAAGTTTGATTAAGATCATGTTCGGATTTAAACAGGTCACCTTCTATATCGGTACCTTCATAACGGACCCCTGCTTTTACTCCCCAGCGGTCGGTAATACTCCAGGTAACCTCACCATATCCGGACATCACATTCTGATTGTAACCAAACTGGTTGGACCTGCTGTTATCCCGTTCACGAAGATTGTTGCCAAGATTAAGGGTATCGAAGGTATAGATGCTCTCCACTTGTCTGAAGATTGTTTTAGCACCGAGATCCAGATTGAATTTTTTAGTGAAAGGATGGGAATAATCTAACTGGGCAGTACTTTCTTTATTATTACCGTCATTGTTACTATATTCTACATAATTAAGGATGTCGAAAGAATTATATTGATTGACTACATATTCTGTAGGACGTATGTTATTGCTGAACTGTCCGGAAAGTGTGAGTTCCTGGTTTTCCTTCTTGAATTTGTGCTTATAATCCAGCGTAACATCTACATTCCTGTTGTCATTATTGCTTTCCTGATCTCTCAGGAAATCGTCAATGACAATACTGCCGAATGTTTCTTCAGTTTTTATATTATTTTTCAGGGTCATTCCAAATTTTCTGAATGCGACACCTGCATTGATATTGTCTTTATCAGTAAGGTCATAATCCACGCCGAAATTGATCCGGCCACCCAGACCATTGGTATTGTTAGAGCCGAACTGATGCAATTTGTATAGATCAGTCGATCCCAATGTCCGGTTGGCATCCATTGATCCTCTTGCTTTCCAGCCGAAACCACCTACACCAGCACTAAAACCGATCTTGTCGTATTTCAGATTGGTATTTGCCCCCGCAAATGTACTTCGTGTTCCTGCAGATACTGTTATATTGCCACTAAAGCCTTTGATTGTTTTTCTTTTGGTGATGATATTAATAATACCCGCACTGCCTTCTGCATCGTATTTGGCGCCCGGACTGGTCAATACTTCGACTTTTTCTATTTCATCTGATGGGATCATCTTCATGGCCTCAGAAACACTGGATGACATCACTCCTGAAGGCTTTCCATTGATAAGAACCTTGATATTCTGACTACCACGCATGGATACATTCCCGTCCAGGTCAACACTTAAAGTAGGAACTTTGCGCAATACATCAGCTGCTGTGCCACCTTTATTGGAAATGTCCTTGGTCGCATTGTATACTATTCTATCTATTTTATTCTCTATTAATGCAGTTTGTCCTGTTATGATAATTTCATCCAATAGTTGTTGTTCAGGGCTAACAATGATCCTGCCTATCATCCTTTCAGGTAAAGAATCAGAGATCATGATATTATCAATAGTTTTGGTCATGTAACCCAAATAGCTAACTCTTAGTTGGTAAGTTCCGTTTTTTACTTCATTCAATGTAAACATACCTTTGGAATCTGTCAAACTTCCATCCACGGGAGCCTCTTTTCCTTTTTTGTACAAGGCAACCGTGACATATTCAAGGGATTGTTTACTCATACTATCCACCACACCACCTGAGATCTTTCCTTTTCCTTTTACCGCTGCTCCACCAAATGGCATCTGACCAAATAAACCTACACTGCAAAAAGTGATAATTGTAAAAATTATTATTTTCATTTTAATTCTATTTGTCTTGTATAACACAAAAATGAAGCAGTCATCAACTTAATTTTATTTTTTTAGATTAACATGCTGATATTTCTGACAAGATAGTGCTTTAAGCCGTAAGCTTTAGGCTGTAAGCCGCTCCGGAAGAATAATTGATTTATATTCATGATCTGTAGTATGTTTTATATTCGCATTATTTACTATACTACAGCGCATTAGCATGTTAGCGCTTTGGCGCATTAGCTAGTTAGGTTTGAATGTTTATTTATTCCATTGATTGTTATTTCAATTTAAAAAAATTTCATTGATCAGGGGGCCGACTAACAAATTAAGTTTGAATGTCAGCTCTTTGTCACTGTTCGCCGTTCGCCGTTCACTTTCCATTTGTCTTTAGTCTTTAGTTCGCTTTGCTTTGGTCTTTAGCTTATTTCGTTAATAGAACAATTTCACTTTACACAATAGTATATTACGTATGAATGTATGCTCTTTGCCACTGTTCGCCGTTCGCCGTTCGCTGTTTACTTTTCATTTGTCTTTAGTCTTTAGTTCGCTTTGCTTTGGTCTTTAGCTTGTTTCGTAAACTAGAACATTTTCACTTTACACATTAGCAAATTAAGTATGAATGTATGCTCTTTGCCACTGTTCGCCATTCGCCGTTCACTTTGCTTTGGCCTTTAGCTTGTTTCGGGAACATGAACAATTTCACTTTACACATTAGTACATTAAG
>JAYUWT010000568.1:0-6908 GCA_043753405.1 Saprospiraceae bacterium
TTTGTCAGAAACCATAAATGCTGAATAGAATCCAAGTCCGAAATGGCCTATTATATTGGCATCATCCTTGTATTTTTCCAGAAATTCCTGTGCGCTAGAGAAGGCTACCTGATTCAAATATTTTTTAGTTTCCTCGGCTGTCAGACCGATTCCCTTGTCCCTGATGGTAAGTGTTCTGGCTTCCTTGTCGGGAATTATCTCGATCGTCAGATCTCCCAGTTCGCCCTTCACTACACCTTTTGAGGAGAGTGTTTTCAGTTTTGATGTTGCATCGATTGCATTGGATATAAGCTCACGCAGGAAGATCTCCTGTTCTGAATATAAAAATTGCTTAATGATCGGAAATATATTTTCCGTATTAACTGTTATTTGTCCTTTTTCCATAAATTTTTTATATTTAATTACTCAAGCCTTCTCAAATAGTGTACCACGAAAGGGGAAGTGACAAAATGGCAATAACAGATGCTAGATTCTAGATTCTAGATTCTAGAAAAGTATTATAGTATTAGAGTTATCCAGTTAATCAGGGGGCATTGAATTGTCCTATTATCCAATTTTGAAAAGACTAGTTATCGTTAAAAAAAAATGATGATATTCGGTTGATTCGGATTGTCCGGTTAATTGAATTAAAAAATGTTTGGCGCAAATCAGGTGCAGAGCACCGAAATCGCTATAGAACCTTTGTATTTAGTAGAAAAAAGGTGCAGCGCACCGAAACCATACCTATTAAAGCGGCGAAGAAAGCAATAATTAATGTTGAAAAAATCAAATTAACCGTAACAAGCCAAAGACCAATTACTAATGAACAATGATCAATGAATAATGAATAATGAGCCAGTGAATAGTGAGCAGGGCATAGTGAACAGTGAATGGGCGAACGGCGAACGGCGAACAGCGAACAGGGTCGATAAACCAGAGTCTCACGTCGAGCTAAACGAGCTAATACGCCAATGCGCTGAACAAAATCCTAACTAATCTCTCAAGCAAATTAAATCGTTTCCATCTTTCTTCCTCTTTTTTTCCTACTTTTGCTGCCTTTAAGAATATGTTTAGACCGGAAGATATACAAGGATTGGAAGCTGTGAAAAACGAGGTGACGACCATGGTACATAACGACCATTTTCCTCATGCCACATTATTCTTAGGAAATGAAGGCACTGAAAAACTGCATTTTGCGTATGTGGTAGCACGCATGTTAATGTGCGTGAATAAAGAAGAACAAGGCGTATGTAATGTTTGCAATTCCTGTAAAAAATCACTTAATTTTACTCATCCTGATATCTTATTTTCTTTTCCGTTTGTGAAGGACACCAAAGGTGAAACAGAGTCAGATGAATACCTGCAGGAATGGAAGAAAACATTCAGGGCTAACCCTTACATGAATGTTTTTGAATGGTCACAGGCTCAGGATGCAGGAGGTAAACAACCAAATATTACAGCATTTGAATGCCTGCAGATCAACCGTAAATTACAGATGAAACCATTCGAATCTGATCGGAAAGTATTGTTGTTATGGATGCCGGAATATCTGGGTAAAGAAAGCAACAGATTGTTGAAGATCCTTGAAGAACCGCCTGCAGATACTTATATCATCCTGGTAGCAGAAGATACAGAGCGTTTATTACCAACTATTTTGTCCAGATGCCAGTTATTTAAAGTTCCTGATCTTACACAGAAAGAAATTAAAACTATCCTGACCATTTTTTTTGACAAAAATGAGGAAGAAGCTCAGATAGCTTCATTTTTAGCAGATGGAAATGTGGTAGAAGCACTTTCCTTGTTCAATGAAAATAATCTTGAAAAAAATGATGTTTTTGTTGACTGGTTACGGCTGTGTTACTCATTCTCTCATGTGGAAATTATTAAATGGGTCGATCAGTTTTCAACATATACGCGGGAAGTTCAGAAATATATTCTTAAATTTGGAGTTCATTTTGTAAAAGAAATGATAAAGATCAAATATAATTTTGGAAAAAACGATATTAATCTTCCCGAAAAGATGGTTGATATTGCTTCCAAACTTTGTCCACTGTTGAGTTTTGAAAGTATAGAGGAGTTGATTCAGATCCTGGACAAGGAAATTTACTTAACTGAAAGAAATTGCAATGCAAAGATGCAACTGATGTACACATCAGGCAATATTCACCGGTTGTTCGGGGGTAAGCGCTTTTTTGCATAGATTTCTATAAATAAATTAAAATGGCTTGCAGTAGTTGCGTTACAGACGGCGGGAAGTCCAAAGGATGCAGATCCAATGGAGGTTGTGATTCCGGTGGTTGTAATAAATTGAATACATATGACTGGTTATCTACGATGGAACTTGAAGATCCAAATGAGGTCAATCTGGTTGAAGTAAGTTTCAGAAATGGTGCACATAAAGCATTTTTCAAATTGCAGAATATGTTGCAGGCTGAAACAGGTGATACGGTAGTAGTGGAGGCTGATGGGGGTTATGATGTTGGAGAGATTACACTTAAGGGTGCTTTGGTGCCACTTCAAATGAAGAAAAAATCGGTGGATATTAATACTGCCGTACGCTCTGTCATGCGCATAGCATCTTCGGTAGATGTAGATAAACTTATCCAGGCGAGAAGTAATGACCGGGATACCATGGTAAGGGCCAGAGCGATCTCCAGTATGCTCGACATCGACATGAAGATAGGGGATGTGGAGTTTCGTGCTGATATGAAAAAAGCCACATTCTTTTATACAGCGGACGGAAGGGTAGACTTTCGTGAATTAATAAGACATTTTGCCAAAGAATTCAGGGTAAAAATAGAAATGCGCCAGATCGGTTCACGGCAGGAATCCTCCAGGATAGGAGGATTGGGCTCATGCGGAAGGGAATTGTGCTGTTCTACCTGGCTTACCGACTATAAGTCTGTGACCACCAATGCTGCCAGGTACCAGAATCTGTCTATCAACCAGGCCAAGTTATCCGGTCAATGTGGGCGGCTAAAATGTTGTCTCAATTATGAATTGGATGTGTACATGGAAGCTCTGGAGGAATTCCCAACCAATGCAGACCATCTTCAATATGAGGGCGGCTATGCTAAACTAATTAAAACTGATATTTTCAAAAAACTGATGTTTTACATCAAAAAAGATAAAAGAGGTAGGGAAGCATTTATAACACTTTCAGTGGATGAAGTGAAGTCCATACAAAGAGATATTTCCAGAGGAAAGATCCCTCAGGACATTGTTTCCACAAGAATTGAATATTCAGAAGAAATAGATCACATGAAATCTGAAGATCTCACAGGCCATATTGAATTGCCTGATGATAGGAAGAAAAAGAAGAAAAAAAATAAGAACAGGGGTGAGGGTGCGAACCGGAATGACGATCAAAGTCGTCCGGAAGGCCAAAATCGGCCTGATGGACAAATCCGTCCAAATAATCAGGGAACAAATCCGACTCCTTCATTCAATAAGCCAAATGGTGACCGTCCGTCTAGAGACGAGTCGCGTAGACCTCATGATCGCCAGAGAAATGATCGTCCACGGCCTGACCACCGGCCCAATGATCAAAGGGGACGGAATAATAACCCGGACCAGGGCCAGACTCCGCAAAGTAAGGATCAGCCCTCTAAAGATCCGAACTCATCCAATCCATCTGAGAATTATTCAAATGGAGGACGAAAAAATGAGGATAAGTTCAGAAGAAACAATCCAAACAGACCTCCAAGGACTGAAAACAGGGATAAGGATCAGCTTCCACCCAAAGATTAATTAATACAAAACAAAATCATTATGTCTTACGACGTTGTTGTAATAGGCTCAGGTCCTGGTGGTTATATATGTGCAATACGGTGCGCCCAGTTAGGTCTGAAAACTGCTATCGTGGAAAAATATAAATCTCTAGGCGGGACTTGCTTAAATGTAGGATGTATCCCTTCAAAAGCCCTGCTAGACTCATCAGAGCACTATTTCAACGCAGTCCATAATTTTGACAAACATGGTATATTGACAGGGGAAGTTAAGGTGAATCCTGAAAAAATGTTTGATCGCAAGAAAAGTGTAGTAGATGGCATCAGTAAGGGAGTTTCCTTTCTAATGTCAAAAAATAAAATTGAAGTTTTTCAGGGAATTGGAAGTTTTGTCACCCCGACTTCAATTCAGGTAGTAAATGATAACGGAGAAACAACCCCCATAGAAAGTAAATATTTTGTAATTGCTACGGGATCAAAACCCATCGTTCCTGTAGCATTCAATTATGATAAAAAAAGAGTGATCACATCTACTGAAGCACTTAGCCTTAACACAATTCCCAAGAGTATGGTTGTAATAGGAGCAGGAGTCATTGGCCTGGAGCTGGGATCTGTTTATGCCCGGCTTGGCACCAAAATAGATGTCGTTGAATTTACGGATAAGGTCATAGGAACAATGGATACTGATTGTGGCAAAGAACTACAGAGAGTATTGAAAAAAGAAGGATTTACATTCCATTTGAACCATGCAGTAACTGAGGTACAATCCGACAAGAAAAGTGTTACCGTACAATTCAAACAGAATGGACAAGAAGAGATTAAAAAACTTGAAGCCGACTATTGTCTGATAGCCATCGGAAGAAGGCCTTATTCGGATGGATTAAATGCTGAAGCTATAGGGGTGGTCATAGATGAAAAAGGACGCATAGACGTTGACGGCCACCTGAGAACCACAGTACCAAATATTTTCGCAATAGGTGATGTGATAAAAGGAGCAATGCTGGCTCATAAAGCCGAAGAAGAAGGAGTTTTTGTCGCTGAAACCATTGTAGGACAGCATCCACATATCAATTATAATTTGATTCCCGGCGTGGTGTATACCTGGCCGGAAGTAGCCGCTGTTGGAGAGACTGAAGTGCAATTAAAAGAACGGGGTATTGAATATAAAGTTGGTAAATTTCCCTTCAAAGCACTGGGTCGCGCTAAAGCGAGTGGGGATGAAACCGGTTTTGTAAAAGTTCTGGCTGATAAAAATACGGATGAGATCCTCGGTGTCCATATGATCGGACCCCGTGTGGCAGACGTTATTGCTGAAGCTGTAGTGGCAATGGAATACCGTGCTTCTGCAGAGGATATAGGTATCATATCTCATGCCCACCCTACATTTGCTGAGGCTTTTAAGGAAGCTTCATTGGACGCAACAGGAAAAAGGGCATTAAATTTCTAAAAAGGACTTTACCCGCAGAGGAAAAATTTAACACAGATTTAATTTGATGTGAAGCACTAATTCTCTCTTAGAGCATACTGAATTTTGAGAGCTTGATTTCATTTAGTTTTGAAAGAATATTTAGTTTGTTTACACACATTACACATTACACATTACACATTACATATTACTGATTCCCGATTACCGATTACCGATTACCGATTACACATTACATATGTTAAGTGAAATATCTTATTCCCATTGTCGTTATACTAGTCAAATATTAGCCTTTAGATGTTCTTGTTATCCTTCCTTTTTATATGGTTATCTCTCTTCGACGTATCTAACGGTGATGAGGATATCGCTGCATTGGCAGGAACTCAATGGCGGTTGGTCCAATGTACTTATGACAATAAACTAAGACCTGTCAACCATAGGGCTACGCTCGAATTTACGGAGGATATGCTACAAATGTATGGTAATGACGGATGCTCTGATGTAATATGCAAGATAAGTGTTGGTGGCAATAAATTAACCGTAAGCAGCATCACCTCTCCCTGGAAGAAAAGTTGTATTGGTAAGGAAAAATTGACCGTTGCCAAAAATTTTGTAGCCACGCTCAGGGGTCATACAGCCTACAAAGTATCAGGAAATTACCTTATGTTTTATAGTGGATCGACTGCCAGGCTTGTATTTGCTAAGATAATATCGAACGGGGAGGAGTCCACGATTATCAAGCGATCATACAAGGTGGACGCTATATATTACAATAAAGATGGAAAAAAATACATGAAGTTGTATGACTTCGTGACCCAGTCCCATATTTATCTGGAGAAAATAAAAGGATTCACCTTTGTGCCTGGATATAAATACAACATCGAAATGAAGACAACGATCATTGCTGATGGGCCACGGGCTAAAACCAGTTATGAGTTGTTAAAAGTGGTTAGTAAGGTTCGCAAATAATTAGGTGAGAATTCATAGTGATTTTAGTCATGAATAGAAATTAACCAATGTAAATTAAGTATGTTTCTTACCCGGATACCATCTAACATCTACCATCTGACATCTAACATTATTTAGTAATTCAGAAATTTAAATATTCTTGGAAATTTAGATCCGCTTAAACCGGTATTAAATGACATATTCATTTTCAGAAAAAATTTACAAAACCGGTATCAACTGGGCAGTGGATGTCCCTCTTGAGATCTCTCAAAAATTAATTGCCGAAAAAGGCTACATCAGGATCAAAGGCCTTATCAACAACTTTGAATTCTCCACAACCCTTGTTCCGGTAAAAAATGCTCCACATAGGTTGTTTGTCAATGGAATGATGATGAAAGGAGGTAAAACCGCACTTGGAGAGGTTGCGTCTTTTATTATTTCGCAAAATAATGAAAAACAGATCCATGAATATCCCTTGCCAAAAGCGCTTGAAGATCAATTAAAAAAACATAAATTATTAAAGACCTTTGAAAAGTTAACTCCGCATCGAAAGAAAGAAATAATAAGATACCTGAGTTTTATCAAAACGGAAGAAACAATGTCAAGGAACATTGAAAAAATAGTTCATCAATTGAAAAACAAAATCCAAGACGTTCGCATTCCGAAATAAATATAATAACAGTTCCTCAAAAATCAAATTTCAGTATTCAAGAAGTGTTTCATCTGTGCAGTGGCGGCCTTGTAAAATTTAGTGAATGAATGGAGAAAATGCCAAAAAATAGCAAATTCATACACAGCGGAGGCACGGAGCCTTGTATGGTTTGCGTAAT
>JAYUWT010000569.1:0-2737 GCA_043753405.1 Saprospiraceae bacterium
CGCTATATTTCCGGGTCTCAGAGTTGCCCTGACCGGCATGACCAAAGGTCCGGATCTGTTTAAAACTATTGAATTGATCGGTCAGGAAAATGTAACACAAAGACTGAATAAAGGATTTCAACTTTTCGAACATAATTCTAAATTATAAAATTTGTTAGTATCAATGAATAAGAAAAAAATAAAAAAAGAAGACACTAAACCTTTGGAATTTGACATTCATATCAATGAATTCGGTGAGATCAAGCACGGTTTCGATATCGATAAGGTCAATGAATTTTTAAATCAGAATACCACAGATTGGCGGATACAGGCGGATAAAGGGAAGAAAGATGAAAAGTGGGAGGAGGAGTGAGTGACAGATACTAGACTCTAGATACTAGATACTAGATACTAGAAATGGGTAGATGTTAGATGGTAGAAGTTAGATGGATGTTTTGTAATAATCATACTTTATACTATTAGATGAAGCCCGTTAAGATTAAAATATTTATTATGCCTCCATTATTTTAGCATTACCGTCAGAATTGCCTGAAAGGCATACATTACAAAGCCCGGTGCAGCGCGCCGGGATATTTATAAAGAAAGTTATAGCACTGAAAGTGCGAAATAAAAAGTTGGAGAAGTAAACAACAAAATTCAGTGATAAGAAAGATCTTCGCCCCATTTATAATTTATAATTAACAATTAAATCAGGTTCTTCCTGCAATAATCCAGCAACAATTGCAACCCATACCCTGTGGCATTCCTCATAGTTCCATATTCATTGTCAGAAAATGAAACCCCGGCAATATCCATATGAGCCCAGGCAGGATGATCATTAATGAATTCTTTTAGAAATAATGCAGCCGTGATAGCTCCTGCAATTGGCTTGCCACTGAAATTTTTAACATCGGCCACATCAGACTTGAGGTCATCCTGATACTGTTCCCAGATCGGTAAACGCCAACATTTTTCATTGGAGTCTTTACCTGAATTATATAACTGATCTGCAAGTTCATCATTATTTGAAAATAACCCTGCCACCTGATAACCAAGGGTCTGGATGACCGACCCGGTCAAGGTTGCAAAATCGATGAGAACATCCGTTTTATAATTTTTGGTAAGGTAGCCCAGACCATCTGCAAGGATCAACCGGCCTTCCGCATCAGTATCTATGACCTCAATAGATTTGCCGATATAACTCCCGATGACATCACCGGGTTTAGTGGAAGCTCCATCAATAACATTTTCAGTCAGAGGGATCGTGGTAATG
This sequence comes from Saprospiraceae bacterium, assembly GCA_043753405.1. Classification (GTDB taxonomy): domain Bacteria; phylum Bacteroidota; class Bacteroidia; order Chitinophagales; family Saprospiraceae; genus Parvibacillus. The sequence goes on from JAYUWT010000569.1 coordinate 1,253, forward strand.
ATCTCTATAGATAATTCCAATCTTGCGCACAGCTCCGTGAAAGCCAGTACCAAAGCAGCACCGGACATATCACTTTTCATATAGTGCATATTGGTGGAAGTTTTAATAGAGATCCCTCCGGTATCGAATGTAACGCCCTTGCCTACCAGTCCAAGAGTCTTTGCATCTTTATTGTGTTTAGGTTTATAATGCAGGATCACAAACCGGGGGGGATTACTACTCCCGTCACTAACGGATTGAAGTGCTGCCAGCTTGTTTTTTTTGATGTCTTTTTCATTAAATACCTCTACTTTGAAGCCGTGTTTTTTGCCGGAATGTATTGCCAGATCTGCTATATATTCAGGTGTTTTGATATTGGATGGAGTATTGATCAGGTCCATCATGGCCAATTGAACAATTGACAAAATATGTTCTTCTTCTATACTTTTTTCAAAGTTTTTATTTTCAGACGGAATTATTAAATTAATCACTTCCAGCTTAGGAAGTCCATTGGGTTTGTACTTATATTTTCCCAGATTGTTGGTGGAAAGAGTTGCAGCACTAACAATTGCACGACCTATAATTGTTTGGTCTTCTTCACCTACATGTGGTAACAGCACAGAAATATTTCCACCGAAAAGAGCCCTGTTTTTAATTATTAACTGTCGAATGGTCTTGCAGCAATCACCGTAACATTTGGACTGATCCAATTTAAGAAATATAATTTTACCTTTCTTATTGTCAAGAGTCGAAATAAAATCGCCGTGATCCTTAAGTTGTTTTTTAAGTATGGTGACGTTGGTGTTTATTGCCAGACCGTCAATAACTGTTTTGATCTCTTTCAGATCAAATATAATAGACAAAATAGAATCCGATTGTTTAGGTAATGCCGTCTGTACGTTAATTTTCATCTGTTTACTTTTTATCTAGCCCACTTGAAGAAAGCTGACACCATTATTTTTTAATGATATCAATATTTTCTTTTCCAAAAAAAGATCTTTTACAGATCAACATTTAATGGATCACTTCATCAAAACTATGTTTCCAAAGCATAACATTTGACTGTTCATTGTTAATGATCAATCAAAAGGAGCTTTATCTGATGTGTAAAAAACAGGGTAAAAACATAGAACGCAACCTGAAGTCAATCGAATTGCGGTTGCAAATTAAAGAAAAAAATATTAAATTAAATTAACATTGGAACATAATTTTTAAAAATGGCCTATGTCCTGATCTTTAATTCAAGTTTTCGGAGTGAAGGTGCATAATAACTTACTAGTGCCACCACCAGGATCGTCATAGTCCCTCCGAACAGGACGGAAGGGGCGGTACCAAGTAAACGTGCTGCAGTGCCGGATTCGAAGGCTCCTATTTCATTGGATGATCCGATGAACATTGTATTTACTGCTGAAACCCTGCCACGCATATGGTCAGGTGTGTACATCTGCAGGATGGTGCCCCTGATCACTACACTCACTGCATCAAAAGCCCCACCTGCGCATAAAA
>JAYUWT010000570.1:0-2737 GCA_043753405.1 Saprospiraceae bacterium
CGAAAGAAGGTGAGGGAAGTGAGTTTATTATTCAAATTCCTGTATAAATAACAGAGTTTAATGAAAGCGGATTACAGTACTTGTATTTTTAAATTTTTCCTGCTGTTTATTTTGGCGTGTCCTTCTTATGCACAGCAGGTTATATTTAACAGGGTAGAGCCACCCACGGGAAAAATCTTTGGACATGTCACAGGAATTGTTCAGGATAAGTATGGGTATATGTGGTTTGCTACCAAAAGGGGGTTATTTAAATATGATGGCTATAAAATGGCATCATATAAAAATATTCCTTTAGATCCCAATTCACTGGCAAGTGATGCTTTGGAAACTATCTGCATTGATTCTACAGGAATAATATGGATTGGCACTTTAGGTAGCGGATTGGAAAGCCTCGATCCCGCAACAGGTAAGATTATACATCATCGCCATAATCCAATCCAGAAAGGAAGTCTTAACAATGACTGGGTAACAGCAGTAATGACCGATCATCAGGGAATCTTATGGGTGGGCACTTCAAGTGGACTACAACAGTATGATGTTAAAACAAACTCTTTTAAACATTACCAGCATTCGCCACTGAATAATACAAGCATTAGTAGCAATAATGTTAGGGCCATTTATGAGGATAGAAAAGGTACAATCTGGGTTGGTACGGGTAGTCCATATGGAGATGAAGGACGCAATCCAAACGATGGAGGGTTAAACAAGCTAGATAAAAAAACAGGAAAGTTTACCCGCTACGTACATGAGCCCATTAATCCGAGGAGTCTTATCAACAATAAAGTAAGAGCGATTTTTGAAGATAGCCGCGGAAATTTTTGGATAGGCACAGGGGGAGATGGCTTGCATACGATGGATAGAACTACCGGAACCTTTCATCGTCATGTATATGACCCTCACAATCCCGAAAAACTTAGCCGTCCACCCATAAGTAAAGCGTTTGCAGAAACTGATCATATTACATTCATTAAAGAAGACGGAACAGGGATGTTATGGATAGGAACTTCCGAATCGGGAATTAATTATTATAATTCTAAAACTGGAAAAACTGTTCACTATGAGTCAGCAAAAGATACTTCAGGAGCCTTTGTGGATAGATCAGCATGGTGGGCATATACTTCAAGAGAAGGTGTTGTATGGATAAGCACATTAAACGGTAACCTTTATCGTGTTAATGCAATACAAAAAACTATCCCTTTTTATCCACTGCCGAACAATGGGGTTATTTCATTTTACGAAGAGATAAATGGAACACTATGGATTGGTACGGAAAGAGGCTTAGTACACAAAACCCACGATGGCCGGCTAAAAGAATTTTTCAACGATCCGCAAAATCCAAATTCACTAAGCAGTAATATAGTGCAGGCAATTCATCCAGATGAAGAAGGCAATATGTGGATAGGCACCTTTGAAGGAGGTATGCAATTTTTCGACAAGCAAAAGGAAAATTTTACTACTTACTTGCACAACTCAAAAAAAAGCAATAGCCTGGGTAATAATAGTGTTCTGAATTTTTATGAAGATGCTGAAAAAAATTTATGGATAGGGACATTTAAGGGGTTAGAGCGCATGGACAAAAGAACAAAAAAGTTTACTCATTATATCTTTTACCCGGATGATACTCTTTCATTCGGATCAAATATAGTTTCATCAGTTTTGCAGGACAGGCAGGGAAGATGGTGGGCAAGCTGCTGGATGAAAGGAGGGCTACAACTTTTTGATCCCGACAAGGGCAAATTGAAAACTTACCTTAAAGGAAATTCCATTATAAAAATACACCAGGATGTAAAGGGAGAACTTTGGGCAGGGGGAGACGAAGGATTATTTAGATATCATAGTGTATCTGATTCATTTTATCAATTTATTAATCCAATAACCGATCAGAGATATAATTATGTCAAGTCATTTATCGAAGATGATCAACAGAATCTTTGGTTAAGTACTTTAGATGGAATAATAAAGATAGACCGGCATCGAAAAGAGAATGTTGTGTATGGCAAGAACTATGGGATAAATGAATTGAACCTGAGTTATGGGAGTTGTTACAAAGGACAAAGCGGTAAATTATATTTTGGCGATACTAGAGGCTATTACTCTTTCTTCCCTACAGAATTATTTAAAGACGTCAGGCCACCAGAAATCATTTTTTCAAATTTTTATCTTGCCAACAACCTGATTCAGCCTGAGACAAAGGACCTTTTGCCTGAATTTTTATCAGACACAAAAAAAATAAGATTGCGCTATAGCCAAAATGTCTTCTCTTTTGACTTTGCTGGCATAGATTTCATAAACCCAGAGGAGAATCGCCACCTTTTTATGTTGGAAAATTATGATAACGATTGGCATGAGGCAGGACTTGATCACAAAGCATCTTATTACAATGTCCCTCCCGGCAAATACACTTTCTGGGTTAAAGCTTTCAATGGCAATGGAGCCTCTGCAGTGAAGAGTGTAGATATAATTATAACACCACCATGGTGGCAAACATGGTGGGCATATGCAGGTTTTACCATGTTGGCTATTGCATTATTATGGAGTATCATCCATTATCGTTCACGCAGTTTAATTCAAGAAAAACAAAGGTTGGAGAAGAAAGTACATGAGAGAACTGCAGAAGTAGTGGAGCAAAAAGAAGAAATAGCTATTCAACGTGATAACCTAAAACAAACATTAGAGGAATTGAAAAGCACCCAGGCACAATTAGTGCAAAGGGAAAAAATGGCTTCCCTCGGCGAAC
>JAYUWT010000571.1:0-6903 GCA_043753405.1 Saprospiraceae bacterium
TATATGGAAGTCGCTAAGGCTGTAGATAAAAAGTATAAATCAGGGCTTGGATTTGGCTTTGAAACTGATAGAGGGCTCATATTTATGAAATATGGAAAACCAAGTGATATGGTCAATATCCAGGACGACCCATCCTCTGCGCCCTATGAGGTCTGGTTGTATTATGATATTCCCAAACTGAAGCAGTCCAATGTTAAGTTTTTGTTTTATAATCCATTTTTAGATGGTGTGGATTACAGGCTTTTACAATCCAATGCAAGAGGTGAAGTAAATAACCCCGGTTGGCGTAAAGAATTATATAAAATGGTCAAAGGTGACAATCCTGATAATCTTGCCCCTGAAAACTGGGATGTCCAGGATGGATTCAACCGTCAGGCCTCAGATTGGTTACAAGACCTTTGATTGCAAAAGTTGTTTAAATTTGCAACTTAAACTCACTGAATGACAAATAAGATCTGTTTTTTTATAGGGCTTTTGAGCCTTGTATTGCTAGCATGTAAAAAAGACCCTAAAACTGAAGAACCCAAGGAGCCTGTTGTCCCTGCAACACCTGTCATTAGCTATAGGGTGAGTGGCATAATACCTCATAACACAAGTTTTTTTACAGAAGGACTGCTTTTTTACGAAGGTAAATTATTGGAAAGTACGGGTTCTCCGGAAGAGCTTGCCCTGACTGAATCAGTAATTGCAACTGTGGATTTAGCTACAGGTAAAACGGAAGAAAAGGTCAAATTGAACAGAGCAAAATACTTCGGCGAAGGCATCACTGTATTAAATAATAAGATCTATCAGCTCACCTACAAAAATAAAGTAGGTTTTATTTATAATGCAAAGACCTTCAAGAAAGAAGGCGAATTCGCGTTTCAAAGTGCTGAAGGCTGGGGTATGACCACTGATGGAAAACATGCCATCATGAGCGATGGTACCGATAAACTTACCTACATGCTTCCGCCCGGTATGAAAGCGGTGAAAACTGTCAATGTGACGGAAAATGGAATTCCTGTCAAAAGCCTCAATGAGTTGGAGTGGATCAAAGGATTTATCTATGCTAATATATGGCAAACTAACTTTGTAGTAAAAATAAATCCTTCATCTGGCAATATTGTAGGTAAAATGGATCTTACTTCCCTGAAGTATGAAGCAGATAACACCTTCAGGTACTCTGAAACTATGAATGGAATAGCGTTCGATTCAGTTTCAAATAAGGTTTATGTCACCGGTAAATTGTGGCCGAGTATTTACAGAATTGAATTTGAAAGATAGAAGTCAGATACTAGATGCTAGAAGTAAGGAGGTGAGAAGGTGAGAAGGTGAGAGGGTTAGAAGGTGAGAAGGTGAGAAGGTGAGAAAGAGAGAATGACTTATCTTAATGGACTAATTTCTAATGAATAAAAAAATTAGAAGTCAGAAGTCAGAAGTCAGAAATTAGAATGATTACCCTATTGTCAAGATATCACTCATCACCTATCACTTATTAAAAAATTAGGAGTCAGAGGTCAGAAATTAGAAAGATTGCCCTATTTGTCACGATATCACTTATCACCTTATCACCCATCACTTATAAAAAATAAAAGTCAAAAAGACGAAGTTAGAACAACTACTCCGCAGAACTGTCATTCAACTTTCAACCTTCAAAATTCAACATTTAATCCCTCATCACTTATTAAATAATTAGAAGTCAGAAAGACGAAGTTAGAACAACTACTCCGCAGAACTGTCATTCAACCCCGCATAACATCTGCATCCTCCTACTCTCGGTGCATCTGTAGCGCGGGACTCCGCTGCGCTCCGCATTCAACCTTCAAAATTCAACATATTAATCCCTCGTCACCTTTCATTTATAATTAATCATTTATAATTTATAATTCCTCATTTTTCTATCGCGTCTATTAACCCCATAAAAAACTTCATCCCTGCCTGGATATTTCTGATATTTTTTACACGCAATACAAGGTTTTTAAGCGTTTTTTGGACCATGATCTTCGGATCCTTTATGACGGCCAGATATTGAAACAACGCTTTGAAGGTTTCTGATTCATAATAAGTCGACTGTGCATTGGAAGGAAAATATGCATTGAGAGTACCATTTTTAACTACAGCCCTTTCAAATCCAAGCAACCTCAATAACCACCTCATGCGAAGGCCATCTGCAAGCTCGTCTACTGGATTTGGGACTGGGCCAAACCTATCTTCCAGATCTGTCATAAATTTGGCAAGGCTTTGCTCATCCTCTATGGCGTCCATTTCATTGTATAAAGAAAGCCTTTCAGTCGAAGAAGTGACATAAGTGTTTGGGATGAGCATCTCACTGTCAGTCTCTATAGTCACCTCGCGAACGTGGATCTTCTTTTTGGCGATCTCATCCTTAAATACGTCCTTAAACTCATCTTCTTTCAACTCGCGGATCGCTTCTTCAAGGATCTTCTGGAAAGTGTCATAACCGATCTCAGCGATAAATCCACTTTGTTCTGCGCCTAACAGATTGCCACTTCCACGGATATCGAGGTCTCGCATAGCGATCTCAAACCCGCTTCCGAGATCAGAAAATTCGACAATCGTTTTTAATCTTTTTTTAGCTTCTGAGGTCATCGTAGACATAGGAGGGGCGATGAGATAACAATATGCTTTTCTATTGGATCGTCCTACCCGGCCTCGTAACTGATGCAAGTCGCTCAATCCATGATGATGAGCATTGTTGATGATCATTGTATTGGCATTGGGGATGTCAAGACCTGTTTCAATGATGTTGGTGCTGACAAGTACATCAAATTTCCCTTCAATGAAATCCACCAAAGTTTTTTCAAGCAGTTTAGAATCCATCTGCCCGTGGGCGAAAGCCACACTTGCTCCCGGTATCAGATTCATAATAAATTCGGAGATTTCCGGCAGATTTTTAACCCTGTCATGCACGAAGAATACCTGACCTCCCCGGCTTAGTTCATTTTCAATGGCATCCTTGATGGACTTTTGTTCAAACGACCTGATCTCGGTGTATATCGGCTGTCTGTTGGGTGGTGGTGTCCGGATAATGGAAAGGTCACGGGCAGCCATAAGAGAAAACTGCAGGGTCCGTGGGATCGGTGTGGCAGTGAGGGTCAGTGTATCCACGTTGATCTTTAACCCCCTGATCTTTTCTTTCGCCTGCACACCAAACTTTTGTTCTTCATCTATGATCAATAAGCCCAGATCTTTAAATTCAATTTCTTTATTCAGCAATGCATGCGTTCCGATCACAAGGTCTGTTTTTCCGGATTTTAATGTGGCGTACACTTCTTTTTTTTCCTTCGTAGATTTAAACCTGTTCAGATATTCCACAGAAACACCGAAATCTTTCAACCTGTCATGAAAAGTATGAAAATGTTGAAGTGCAAGGATGGTAGTTGGTACCAGGATGGCTACCTGTTTACCATCATTGATGGCTTTGAAAGCCGCTCTGATAGCAACTTCTGTCTTACCAAAACCAACATCACCACAGATGAGGCGATCCATGGGATACGCTTTTTCCATGTCTTCTTTGACATCATTGGTTGACTTGAATTGGTCAGGAGTATCTTCATAAACAAAGGATGCTTCCAGCTCTGCCTGGAGATAACCATCCGGTGAGAAAGCAAAACCGGGGCTGGCTTTTCTTTTGGCATAAAGTTTGATCAGTCCTTCAGCTATGTCTTTTACTTTCCGTTTTGTCTTAAGTTTTAATTGTTTCCAGTTATCAGAACCCAGCTTGTTGATCATAGGTGGTTCACCATCCTTACCAACATATTTTGATAATTTATGCAACGAATTAATACTGACATAGAGAATGTCATTATTTCTGTAGATTATTCTAACTGACTCCTGCCTGATTCCACTGATATCAATGGTTTCCAGGCCTGAAAATTTGCCGACACCATGGTCGATGTGGGTGACATAATCGCCGGGCTGTAATTCCCTGAGCATGCGCATCGTCACTGCCTGATCCCTGGTGTATCCGGTTTTCAAACTATATTGATGATATCGCTGAAAGATCTGATGATCGGTCAGGATCTCGATCTTGCTTTGTTCGTCCAGGAATCCTTCATGGATGGAGCCGATGACAGGCTGAAAAGTTTCTTTGGCACCCAGATCTACCAGAATTGCTTCTAGCCTGCTTAATTGCCTTGGATTTTCAGAAAAGAAATAGGTTTTGATGTACTTGTTTTCATTCAACTGAAGGTGCTCCAGTAGCAACTTAAATTGTTTGTTTATAACGGGATGGGGTTTGGTATTGAATTTTATCTCTTCATGGATCTTTACTGTTTTGGAAGGTTTTGAGAGGTGAAAGATGTTGTACTTAAGTAGCTGTTTCACCATTTCATCAGGATCGATGTAAGACCTGTCACGAAAAAACTTCTGTGCTTCAGGTTGTTCGATCATAGTCACATGCCGGAGTATCTCTTCAGCTTTTTCATGGCTGATGCGTATATTTTCAATGAGGGAGTTCTGATCTTCGATGACTATCTGCCATCTGTTATCGAGGATATCAAAGAGTGGGACCTTATCTTCGGATTGGAACTTAAGATTTGCATTGGGAAGGATGGCCAGAAATGCTACATTTTTAGTTGAAAGTTGGGTTGAAGGATCAAAAACACGGATACTTTCGACAGCATCGTCATCAAGTTCTATCCTGTAAGGAAGGCTGTTGCCGAATGAAAAAATATCCACAATAGAACCTCTGAGTGAAAATTGTCCCGGTTCAAACACAAAATCCACCCTTTCGAAGCCATATTCTATAAGGATCTCGAGCACAAATTCCTGATCGAATAATTCGCCTTTGGAAACGACAATTTTATCTTTTTCCATTTGGTCGGGCCGGATGATTTTTTCAAATATTGCCTGAGGATAGGTAAGCACAATCATAGGCTGCTTCGATGTCAATAGGGCAGAGGACAGTTCCGACCGCTTCAGTACGTGGGCAGCGTTGATCTCTTCAAAATTGCCGGGACGTTTGAAAGAATCCGGCAAAAGAAAGATATGGCCTGCATTTAATGTAGAGAATGTATCAAACAGGTAAGCTGCCCTGTCTTTATCTTCTGCAATAAAGAGGAATGGTTGCGGAGTCTTTTTAAAGGCAAATGAGATATAAAATGCAATTGCTGACCCGCTCAAACCTGATATTAGGTACTGTTTATTTCCCTCTGCCTTTTTAGGCCAGGGGGTGTTTCGGGCGCTAAATTTCTCTAAAATATCTTCGATCACTTCCACTAGGCAAAGGTAAGAGAGTTTGGAAAACTATAAGAAGATATATTTTAGGATGAACCTATTTTGATAAGAATTGGATGTTTATATTTTTAGTTAAAGAATTCAGAATAATTAGAATATCTCAGTAAACAATATATATTCGCACTTAATTTTACATTAACCCTTCAAATGAAAACTAATGAAAGTATCATTCTTTATTGCACGAAGCTTCTTGTTCACCCTGAGTTTTATTACATTATTTTTATTAAGCTGTACTAAGGATATAGAAAATGAATCTCAAACTTCAATAATTCATTCAGAAACTCAAACAAATGTTTCAAAACAGGATATTGTTCTATTAAAGAATAAATTTGAGAATAGTCCATCTTTAAATTCTTTTGGCGATAATGGTTGTGAATGTTTTTTCAGATCGTTAAAACCTTTATGGAATAATTCTAAATATATGAAGCATTCCAATAATTCTATTGTTTTAGTTCCATTATTTGATTCGCTATTATTACAACAAAAGTACTATGAAGTGTTTATGACAGTAGATCAAGCTGCGACAACTAATCAGTATAGTTTGGTGGTTATGTATATGGATAGTTTATATTATGAAACTCATAATTTAGTTCCAAGCCTGGAGAATTTTACCGGAATGATGTACCAAGTGGATGCTGAAGGACATTTTAAAAATTTCAATAGATTTAACAATGGCAGGTTCGTCGGTTACCTGGATACAATTAATCTAAGTTTATCAGGATTTAATGACCTTGAAATTAGAGAGTTGAAAGAAGATTGGTGGAGTGAATTTTGGGATTGGCTTCGAGGTGTAATTTGTCCATCAGCAGCAGGTGGGACTAAAGCTACGAAATTACCATTTTGGTTCAGATTAAATAACGCATTATGGAATATATTTGGAGACCATGGTGTTACAAATCCTGGAAATACTACAGGCTGGAATGGTGGTAGGTGGACAATTGGTGGAACAACAGTACTTTTTGACCCATCAAACACTGCAAATGGACATGGAACTTATGGTGATCCAAATAATCCCTATGCAACACCCACACCTACTTATAACCAATTAAAGGATGTATTGGATCCTTTGGTTTTTAAAAATGCAAATAAATTAGCAGCTGCAACATGTGTATTGTATTTATTTAGTATTCAGCCTCCTGATTTTTGGAATATTATGTCCAATTATGCATTTGGTTATATTGATGCAAATCCAAATTTTGTCAATAATACTTCAACTCCGATTCAAAGGTTGGATTTATTTGAAGAAAAATTTGAAGAGTTAGTATTTCTTAAAGATATTGGACATCCTTTATCAACCCAATCAATAGAGACGCCTGCTTATGTCTGGTTAAAGAATCATCATGATGAATACATTGAATTTTCTAAAATTTTAGATGAAGACAGTTCACCCGAAAGTTTGCCAGCAATAAATATTGCTTTAGATATTTCTCGCTTCAATCTTATTAATGGTCCTTATGATCAAGCTTTTTTGAATTTGGTTAATAATCATTTAGAGGAAGATATACCACCATATTTAATTCAACAATTTGTAAATTACTTAACTTCAGAGGCAGTCAGATCTAAACTCAATAATCCTACTCAGAGTAACACAAAAGTGGTCTATGATGCAGTTAGAGGCACTATACATCTTAGTCTTGATATTTTAGGACTAGTACCGCTATTTGG
>JAYUWT010000572.1:0-6891 GCA_043753405.1 Saprospiraceae bacterium
TAATTAATAAAAAATTTAGATTTTAACCCTATGCATGAATATGAAAAAAGTCATGCTTCTTCATCTTTTCTTGACCATGAGCAAATTCATGACCAAGCAAAAAGCATTTCACCTCCTGTTTTTCAATTGATGATCAACCCGGCATCTCAAGGTCTTGTTCCATTGCAAAAAGAGCAGGAAGACGAAAATCATGAAAGTTTAAATAATCTGGAATCTGTTAAAGAATATGACACAGGAGAACCAGTAATTCCTCCCAATAATCCTTACAAACCAATTAGTCAGGCGCAACCACCTCCTTTTCAACTCAAAAGTGCGTCACCCTCAGGTATGCCCAATGAAACGCTCTCTCAGATGTCTTCTTCTTTCGGCCACGATTTTTCTGATGTTAATATTCATTCAGGATCACAAAGTGCTGTCGATGCAGGTGCCTTGGCATATACTCAGGGCAATGACATCCATTTTGCCCCCGGGCAATACGACCCATCGAGTCAAAGTGGCCAGGAATTGATTGGCCATGAACTAACGCATGTGGTCCAGCAACGTGAAGGACGTGTACAGGCGAATAATGAAGTAAATGGGATGCCATTGAATGATGACAAGAGTTTGGAACTGGAGGCTGACCAGATGGGGGTAAAAGCAGCTCAGTTTAAATCTGCTAATTCCGATGCTCCTAAATCACCTTCATTAATGTCCGGTCATTCAATCCAGATGAAATCGCAAACAATGGATCTTGATAACAACTCCGATATAATAAGCGCCCCTATTCAAAGGGTTCCTGATCCTCCTGCGGCAGCTGGGGTTGTCAATATACCATTAGATAACGGCACTCATACTACAAAACATGGGGCAGGATTGGCATTTATATTTTATGGTGATCAATTTAGCGCACTTTCAAGAAATATTAGTGAACAAGAAAATTTTACAGGCAATACTGCGCGTCTTGATGCTATCAGCGGTGATTTGTATCGCCTATCCAGACGTTTAAGTTCAGAACCCGATGGTAATTGGGAGGCCCTTGAAGCTGCAATCATACAAGGCTTTATAACAGGTTATCAGGAAACATATGATTCGGAGTTCAATGCCCTGAGAAATTTTATGTTGCGCAACACCCAAACAGTAGCCTCCACGACACCAATTGATGAAATGTCACCAGAACTCGCCGAGGCACAAAGGGTAGCTTTTGAAAATGGTGATACCAGCAGATTAACACAATTACAAACTATTGTCGATAGTGCAAAAGAATATAATGGTTATATAAGCACATGGGGCAGCAGGGTTTCTCAAGTTAGTTCAGGTATTAGAAACTCGACACGCTTGCAAAGTTTAATTTCAGCTTCCGAATCTTTTGGTGATTATGCTGAGAGAGCTTCACAGATTATAACAGCTATGCGGGCATTTGACACTGCCGTTACAGGAGGTAGCGGAAGTGCAACCCAACAATCCCTCAACCAGTTTCAGGCAGGACTTGATGTGATTGACATTGGAATGTCTTTTGTTAAAGCAGTCCCTGTTATTGGCAGTTTATGGTCTAATTATTACTATCCGGCTGCGACAGCTTGCATAACAGCACTCGGAAGGATTGCTTCCATAAGGGACCGTAATCAAAGATTATTGACATGGATTAACAGCGATTGGCAATCACCAACTCCACCTGCAATACCGGCAGGTGTCGGAATTTCTTTTATGGGTGGTTCTGAAGTCTTTCGGTTTATGTGGCGTGTGTTTTTTGATAATTATCAGTTTAATCAATCGGTAGAAGACTTTTTCATGGAACATGAAGACTCATTCAATGCGGTCTGCAGGCCGGTAATGAGGATTACAGGCGACTGGAATCCATTTGAAGACAATCACATCGCAAATTTCGAGTCATTTGTGAGTACTAACAAACAGGCTATCTGGCTATCTCTTTATGGGGCGGATCTTCCTTTCCCTGGTTCTACTAATGCTCCGGGAACAGTTTCTCCATCAGCTCAATAAATTATCTGAATTTGTAATGGTGATAAAGTAACCTATTTTAAATTCCAGACACAATATTAAGTCTCTTCAGGATTCTAAATTGGAATTAGGGAGATAAAATTGTTTAATTAAATCTACACCTATGCCCGAGCCGGAAAGGGATATTCTGAATAATTCGGTTGAAAGTGAAGCAGAAAATAATAATTCACTAGCAGCGGGTTTTAATGCCCCTCCTTTTCAATTACAACTAAATCCTACTTTACCGGGCACTGTTCAGGTGCAAAATAAGCAAGAAGATGAAATTTCTGTAAATTTAGAAGATTCCAAACAGAAATTAGTGTATGATAACACTGATCCTAATAATCCACCTAACAATCCTGATAAACCATTAAGTCAGGCCCAGCCACCTCCATTCCAGCTAAAAAGTTCATCTCAATCCGGTATGCCATCCGACACCCTTTCGCATATGTCTTCCTCGTTTGGAAAGGATTTTTCTGATGTTAATATACATCAGGGCTCACAAAGCGCGGTGGATGCCGGTGCCCTGGCATATACACAGGGCAATAATATCCATTTTGCACCAGGGCAATACGATCCTTCCAGTCAGAGTGGGCAGGAACTACTGGGTCATGAGCTGACACATGTTGTTCAACAAAGAGAAGGACGTGTGCAGGCCAATAACGAGGTCAACGGAATGCCTTTGAATGATGACAAAGGGTTGGAGCAGGAAGCAGACCAAATAGGAGCTCAGGTAGCTCAAAGACAAAAAATTTCTAATAACTCTGAAAATTTGGTTCAAAGTAATTCTTTATCAAACATAGTGCAACGCCATCCGGGTCATTCAACAGCACCGGGCTCCCCCGCACCACCCACTACCGCTACGACTCCAACTACCACCGCTACAACCCCCACAACGACAGGCGGCACACCCGGAGCGACCACAGCAACCCCAAGAGCCAGACTGGAAGGGCCAATGACAGCGGCTGAAGAAGCAGCCAAAACCGCATTTCTTGCCCGAGCCGTTTATGGCCCAACCGATGCAGTTTCTTCTACAGGATTTGGAAGAATGTCAAGTGCTTTTTCGACTGTAAGCAGGGCTTTAACCTCGACTGTTCAGGCGAAAGTAGTTTTTCATAGTGGACTGGTTTTAAATTCCAGTGGAAGAGTAAGCATGGTTAGTACCGGACAATCTAACGAAGATGCAATACTCCAGACATCTGTTAATACCGCAAATAATTTACCCAGAGCCAGAAGAAGGGCATTTGTGAACAGATTTACATGGACACCACAAGAGATCACCAGTGGCATGGCTGGTCTTTCTGCCAATCTGAGAAGAGTAGAATCCATCTGGAGTGGAAGACATTCATTTTACATAAATAAGGTTGGCTGGGATGATATTACATCAAGTGTAGCTGTCAGAATAAATGAAAGCATAGGGACAGCCACGGTCGCAGGGGGTGATCAATTAAAAATAATGAATGTGAAAACACCACCCGATGTGGACTTAAATGCTACAGTTTATTCACCAGGGTCTACTTCTAATTTTAATAATATGGTAATAGATGATAGTAAATCATCCGGAGTTAACCCTTCAAATTTTCTACGTGAAACTATAAGCTTTGGATATAATTCAGCAGTTTTAACCGCTGGTGAGAAAGCAAAACTGGATGTATTTGCAGCCAGATTTCAAGATGATAATACCAGAAACACCAGTGTCAACAACAATGTCTTAAATGCAATAACTGTTCAGGGGCATGCATCACGTGGTACTAACAGAGCAAGAAATCAAGAGGTGGGACAACAACGAATCACTGCAGTAAAAAGTTACCTGCAAAGTAAAGGAATGCATAGATTAAATGAAAGAGTTGTTGAAGATAATCAGGGAGATACTGGCTCTACAGGCAGCGCAAGAGACAGAAAAGTTGAATTAATAGTCGGATCAGGTGAACAGCAAAATACGCTTGCCCATGAATTCGGACACGTTTTTGGATTGGATGATGAATATGCTCTTGATCCGGGGAATGGCATCACTGGTACTGGAAATGCGACAGGAACTGCTGTAGGTCATAATAGATTAGCAACTGGAATCGGGGCCGGAAATGCCACTTCAGAAAATAATGATGGAATTATGTCTGCAGGTAATGAAGTACGTGGTCAGCACTATGCGACCTTTGGTGAATCCTTAAAAAATATAACGGGAATACAGGAATGGACTCTTGGATAGATGATCTATGAAAATATTTCTTTTAATTTGTTGTTTTATCAACACAACATACGGACAAAATACTATGGAAAAATCCAATAATACAGGGATTCCGGAAAGATTAAAGAATAGTGATGCAATCTATGAAGAGGAATTTAAGGGCGATAAGTATACCAAGCCCTTTCGTGTAAAACTATTTAAAGAAGGGAGTATATACAGGTTGTCTGAAAAAAGGCGGATTGAAGACAACGAAGGATTACCCTTGATGATAGATGCAGATCTAAGATGGAGACTTGAAGCTAAAATTAATAAAGAAGGCCTTAAAGAACTGGACAATTATTTAATTTCCAAGCTTCCCACAGTTATTAAAAATCATAACCAGGACACTAAAATTAAAATTATCATTATAATAAAAAAGACAAAATATATTATTCAGGTCTCCGATTCAGATACAGAAAATGCATCCTATAAATTGTTGATGGGAATTTATGATATTATCAGCATGTACACTATTGAGGAAGGGGTACCAACTGTTCAAAAAAAGTGATACTACAGTGTTGATTTTAAACCTGCTAAGCCCTACAAATTAACTTTAGTCTTATCTACAGATTTTCCACCGGTACTTTATTTCCGGCAGGGGTTTGCTGCTCAGTAACAGGCGCCTGCTTTTGTTGCTCCTGTACGGGTGGTGCCTGTTCCCCATTGTTAGTAGTGATCTCATCCACAGCGGTTACGATATACTTGGAATCGCCTACCCAGAAAAGTTTCATGTATTTCTCTTTATAATGTAATACAACCCTGTTACCCCTGGCATTGATCTCCTGCATTTTTTGAGCAACTCCATTATCGGCCACTGAAAATTCCCAAATGGTGTTTTCAACGGTACCTTTATTTGGCCTTGCTCCCTGATAGATGCCCTGATCGAGTAACCCTTCCCACGTCTTGAAAATAACCCCCTTGCGGGATAATTTTGTGATGTTGCCTGATCTTTCTCCATCACTGTAATTGGTAAATGAGACAAAGGCAAGAATGACTGCACCAATGAGGAGGGCAAAAATTACGAATCGCTTGACAAATTTTCGCATGATACTTTTGATTTATTGCTTTGTAACAAAGATAGGACAATATTAATTATACAATCGAAAATCAGTTTGACTAGTTGAAAAAATGTTTACTATTGAATAAATGATAAAATAAAAATGAGGTTTGCAGTTTGGAGTTTGTTCTTTGAAAACCCTCTGAAGATAAAAGCAATTCTACCTCAAATGATTTTCAAATATGAGCCAATTCAAGTATTTAAGAATACTATACCTGAATATATTTGCTTTAAAAAAATATCCAGTGCCATTTCATTCCGTCCACCTTATTGTATTCAAGGGCAGGAGCGGGCATTTTGAATATATTAAGACATAGAAAAACTGTTTTTAAAAAGGGAGACCGGGTTGGTATCCTTGTAAAATCAATATCCAATGAAACAAAATATTGCCTGTAACGGGGAAATTCCTTATTGTTCAATGTGTAAATATCACCTTCATAGGACCATGCATTCCCGAAGCCACCAAATAAATTTTCAGCACCATAACCTGCGGCAACATTTAAATATGCAGGCCACCATTTATGTTCTTTTTTAGAAAATGATGGGGGATTGATGCTTATCCAGTTGGTCTGCGCATTATAATCTTTAAGTAATCTTGCCAGAATTGCATTACCATACAGATCTCTTGCTCTCCTATCCAGATGATCTAAACTCCCAACTGGACCATCAGACATTATTGGCCGGTGCTCATAATCCCGAAAATCAGAAGAAACTTTAAAAGTTATTCTTTGATCCTGCCATAAATGTTCCTGCAAGCCAAATGCTGCAAAACCAATTGTATTTGCTGCCATGTCACCCCATGAAAATCCCCACCTGGTGGAAAAACCATCAAAGATCTCCAGGCTTGCCTGGGCGAGCACGCCGCCACCTATACCCAACCATACTGCCTTACTCCGCTTGACCCCTGCCCATCTGAACATTTGAAAAACTACCCTGCTGTCATTGTAGGCACTATAGATATGACCCACCTTATCCACTTGCAACCATTCCTTATTGTCGTCAAAAAAATGAAAATCTGAAGTAAGGCTATTTTTGTACCAGGCCTTTCCAAGTAGGTACATACCTGTGCCATATCCTGCCAATCCTGTTACTGCTATAGTCGTAACACGGGATCTACGAAGAGTATCAGATGGAATTAAGAACTGGGCAAAAAGATCAGCTTGCACTGAATACATTAAAATACAGATAAGAATTATTAGCCGCATTCTTTCAATGTTATAATTTAAAACTGATAGGACAGTTAAATATAACCTTCATATTGATCATCATTTGAGATCTTAATAATCCCATAAACGAAAGCTCAATATCGACGATTATGTAAGATAAAACTAATGCCATATGTGGTCAGTTTAGTATTAAGGTCACCAGTACTATAACCTGCCCTTCCTTCAGGATCCATTGTATTATATACGTTTGTAATGTCTGTTTTGGTGAGAGGTATATTGACAAAAAACCTCAAAGAAGCATTTACCCTGTCATTTACATCACCAAGAGTAATATCAAAATAAGGTTTGATCGACCATACTTGCGCATTTTTCATTATGGTCCGTTTACTGTCATTGGTGGTCAATGTCTTGAATGAAATAAAGTTGTACAAAAGAGCACCACCCAATTTTAACCTTTTGCCTGCCTCAAA